>JAICXY010000200.1 GCA_025934495.1 Candidatus Nitrosocosmicus sp. | reverse complement strand
TGTTGAATTTTTAAAGATGATTGGAATAGATGATGAAACTGCACATTTAGATGCTGAAGGAATCGAACATCATCTTCATCCGCAAACTATAAAAAATTTGGAAAGTTTTATAATTTTACTAAAAAAAAGAGATCCAAAATTGATTGAGGATTTACAACAAAAAGATAAAAAAGAAAAATAAAACCGGTTGGTTATTCATCCACTTCGATATAAATTTCATGGGAATGGCAATTCCAAATATGAATTAAGATAAGAAATATCAATAATATTATTAGTAGTAGGCAACAATACCCCACTTAATTTACTACTGATATGATCACAAAGATTTAGAAAATCACAGTCGTTATTTGATAAAGTGCGATTTGAAGTATAACTTTTAGAATCAATTAAAGCAGGATAATGACTTGAAAATGACGCTGAAAAAGCATATTTTAAATAATAGTTTCCATCGATAGATAAAAACATAACCATATATACAAAAAAAGAAAAGACCATAAATGTAAATACAAGATTCATATTGTTACAACATCTTTTAAAGAGTAAATTATAATTGCATTTCCTAAAATAGTGCTATTATTTTGATTCTAAGATATATAACAGAAAAATAACAACATGAAAATAGAAAACTTGGTAGTAGATTATAAATTGCAAGTAGAAAATTAAGACATAAATTAAAAAAAGGATAAAATATAGAATCTATAGTATATAACAACAATAATAACAAAAAATGATGTCAACATTGCAGGTCAATCAATAGATATAGAAATATTGAAGATATATCATTAAATTCCAAAAAAAGATAATTTTTAACTGAACTAAACATTAGAAATATTTCGGAAAAAAAGATTCAATGACATTTTGCAAACACATAACAATCATATCGATACAATTAGTTTTACAATTACAATCTAAAAATATCATATCTTTTTTAACCAAGAAAGTAAAAGTTTAATATCCATTTAATCATTGTTTTTGAGTTTCAGTACATTAAACGTATTACAATGATGAAGATAAATCATCTTGCTATTAAGCATATAAAATAGATCTCTTGCATAATTAGAAACGACTAGACTATCTCCCTTAGATTCTATATATATTTCTAGTTCCGATGATTCAATATTCTATAGTTTATGAGAGACCTGCTACAACTATATCTAACACTTTATTGTACTTTCAATTTATTGCTGAAAATATCGCTCATAATTCTGTACTTCAATAATCCATCTTTTGAATATCTTTGCAAATGCTACTTTGATCCAAATCAAAGAGAAAGCCTGCTAACGTTTATGTTATGTAAAGACGATAGTACACCAAAAGCATGAGAAACCTATTTTTTACATCTAGTTTAAAAGGTCTGCCTATAGCACCAGCTTTTCTTTTTCTAATTCTTTTCTTTTATAGGTTAAGTTTTAATTCATATCTTTCATATCTATTTGCTATTTCTTTATCGTAGATATCACCAAACTCTTGCACTGTCAAGCCAGTAGTGAATGATTTGAAAAGCAGTAGTAGTGGTT
>JAICXY010000017.1 GCA_025934495.1 Candidatus Nitrosocosmicus sp. | reverse complement strand
TTGAGACCGTCTAGATGTCTTAATTCACTAACTATATTTAATAGATCCTTGCAATATTGAATATTATCTTTAGTAATCTCTGTTATACATCTAATTTTTCCACCCCTTTTTAAAATATTTTTATAACCATTGTAATACTGGTGAATTTTGATTACTATTGAAGGAGCTCTATGGTCAAATGTAATATCCATTTTCTTTTTTACATTTTGCATAAATTTTGACCCGTATGATAAAGCATTTTCAGCACCATATAGAATTCGTGTTCTACCATCTTCAATAGCAATATCTGCCATTATTAGAGTATAAAATAAATTAATTTTTATATATTGATTTATTTTTTATTCTAATTGCGATCTAATTTTATTCTGTTTTAAATAATTTATATTATTTCGTTTATAATGTGCTCGAAATATCTTGATTTTGTTGAAATTGGGTGAAAATAGATATTTTGAATAAACTAATTATTCTAGAAAAACCTTAAGTTAAAAGAGCCGATATTAGTAATTACTTTTTTATTGTATTGATCTATTGCGCATATAGAAACGGCTCTGTTAACTTAAGGAAAAACCTATAGCTTTAAGACAACCATACATTTTATGAGCTCAAGAAATAGAACACCTTCAAAAATTATTGGTTATGGATTATACTTGTATTTTTTAAGTTTATCCTTTAGAAATACCGCGAAAGCATTATCATTTTTACTTTTAGTAAAGATAAGTCATGTTTCCATATGGAATTGGATTCAAAAGTATAAACCAAAGAAAACACATAGAAAAAAGAAAATTCTTGAATATTCTTATATACAAAAAGATGAAAATGCTGTAAAAGCAGGCTCCGAATTAATCTGGTTTTGTTGGGTTGCCATTATCGAACCAAAAGATAGAGAAATTCTTTCAGTTGAGATATCAAAAGAACGGAATATGTTTGTAGTAGCAGAACGATTTTTGTCAAAAATTGTAAGTAAGTGAATATGGACTGCATCCGGTTTTTACAGACGGTGGCACATGGTATCCGCAAGCCTGTAGTTTCTTGAAACTAGATCATCATTTGCATTCTTCTTTTAAAAAAAGCATTATTGAAAGAACAATACAGCAGTACATAAAGGATAGAACCGAAACCTTTGATAATTACTTTCCTTGTAAAAAGAACAAATGTAAATTAAACCATGTGAAACAGTGGCTATATTTATTCATCGATCAACACAATAAAGAAATATTTTCTTAAGTTAACAGAGCCATAGAAACAATCTACTCTTTCAAGTATTATTTTACATTCTTTTTGTCTTGTTTGATATTTTCTTTGCTTATTGTTCCTTGAATAAAGTTCCAAATGTAAGCATGATTTCTTCTAATAAAACAATACAAACTACGATATCTTTCCTAAAGATAAATTTGATAAAATATAATCAGACCCTATCAAAAGGAGTTCTAAAAAAATTTGTCTTATTCTTTTGAACATGATAAACAAAGAGATATCATGAACCTATATTAAACAACATTAATTCGTGGATCTCAACAGATACTCTTAATATCCAATTTGAACACCCCATGTTCTGTGGTATAGAGTAATCATATATCAAAGCGATTGAAAGTTTGGATAGTAAAGTAATAAGAGAACAACATATGCTTTCCTTGTCTCCAATATTCCTCAATAGCATAAAATTCAGATGAACCATATTAACAGGAAAATATTCTACTATCACGTTATCGTAATCCTCTGCAGATATTTGATACTATCTTGGATCGATGCTGTGTTATATTGTGCTCTACCTATCAAAATAACTAATTTTAAATTTCTTTCTTACTCGCTCAAGGTATCTGATAAAATACTGGCTGCCATCAAATCGGTTATACTGATGTTTGAATAGTTGTATATCATCACGATTTGATATCTCCAAAGAGTATAGTTTTATCATAAGACCATATGACTGTGACCTAGGTCTTTTTTTGTCTTGTTATCCATCATTTTCTTCTTTTGTACAAATCATGTACAAACACGATTCACCTTGTACTAGGATATTCCAATCATTTTTAAGGGCAACAATCTGTGCCTTTTGTACCCTTTTTTTAAATTTCTTTCTATTATCTTCTTTGGATGCAGTCGTTCTTTCGAATCTTTTTAGAGATATCTTTGATAAAGCCCCATTTATACAGCAATCGATAGATATATGCACTTATACTTGATAATAGTAGTTCTCTTTTGAATAATATCCATCATCATAACCTCTGTTTGAAATCCTATCCAATAGTATTGTTGTTATGTTTTAATTCTTTTCTTATTTTATCATTAAATCATGCTCTATCAATGAAAGCTGTCTTCCACTTTTTGTTTATCCTTTAATACGACCAATCATTCTTTATCATCATATCTTTTGTACCATTTGTAGGTCCTTTCTTGATTTGTAAATCTTGTGCTGCTGATTCTATATAGTGTTTATCTGATATTATACATCTTGAATTTTCTTTCTCTTATGAACACCTTATTCATCCTTATAGTAGGCTTTGCCAATTACTGTGGTTTACAACCAGCAATAATAAACTATAAAGAATCAATTATCTATCTAAGATATGGTCATAATTCAAATTATCTCTTCATAGATTTTATAAGATTAAAGCTAACCTCTGGAATATTATTTTTAGAACAACTATTCCAAAGATTAGCTCTTGATAGATTAAAGGAATCCATCTCTTTAACATTCTGTATCTGATAGGTTGTATACAATGGCCTGTTATGGCACCCCAAAAGAAACGTAGCAGACCATATGTATATTCTCTATCAACAATAATTTTAAGATGCTTTATTATAAGATAGGTTTAGACGGAATTCAAACAATGGATTGCATACTTTTCTTATCATGTACTGCTGTCAGTATAATTATAAACTAGCATTAGCATGCGGTCTTTTAACAATACCTAGCAGTAGATGTACATTTGATAGACGGTTGAAGACTATTTCTACTACAGACGTTAAAGAAAGAATATCGACAATGGGATATCTGTTTGCTGTAGAAGATATGGTAGATCATACTATAACTGCAACAGACAGTACTCTTATAAAAGCAAAAGGTCCTGTATGGCATAAATCATCCATAAAAAAAGGAGTAGTGCCGCATTCTGGTATTGATACCGATGCAAGATGGTGGTGGTGGTGGTGGTGGTTATAGTCATACAAAGGGATGGATATTCGGATATAAACTCCATCTACCCTGTACAACAGGCAAGATCATAGTACCTCGAACTGCAGATGGTACTACTACTGCGAATGTTCCAGATAATAGGATGTACATTCCTTTAACAACTTCTTCTTTGGTATTCTCTTTACTATCTGTATTGTACATGATAGCTGATCCTGGATACGATGATAAGAGACTGTACGAATATAGCAAAAGTATTGGGAATAGATCTAGTTTGTCCTGTTGAAAGATATGAAAGTATCTCCAAAAAGAGGCTTGATCTGGTATGCTTTTATCAATCGGTATTAGGGCAGACAATCTACAGCCGTAGAAGGATATCTATAGAGCCATTGATAGAACATATCAAATCAGTATTAGGATAGATCCATTGTCAGTATGTGGATTTCATAAAATATCTGCAATTGTACTTTTGTCTGTTTTGCTTTATCAAATATTGGTATACTATAACTGTAAAACTGAGAAACTAAATCCAAAATCAATAAAATATATCCTTGGGACTGGCTGATGAAATGAAATTCTGGATAACGATGAACAGTATCGAATTATGACCATGCCTCATCTATCTAGGAATCCATCTCTGAATTTGGGTCATTACGTATATATTGATATTTCAAATTTAATTAATTAATATGTGAATTAATAACCGAGAAGTTGTCCTATAATATTGTGCTATATTCGCCAGAAAATAATGATAATAATTATAAAGAAGAGATTTGTACGCATAGAGCACTAATATTTCAAGGGGGAGGAGCTCTCGGCGCTTATGAAGCAGGTGTTTTTAAAGCGTTATATGATAATCTAATTGAAAAATCAATAGACCAAAATAGACATCTATTTGATATCGTTGCAGGTACTTCTGCTGGAGCCATAAATGCAACTTTGTTAGTAAACCATGTCTTACTAAACAAAGATAAATTTAATCCTTGGGAGGGTTCTGCGGAGATGCTATATCAATTTTGGGATAATGTTTCTACAGATACATGGTACTTAGAAAATCCATTTATAACAACATGGCAGGAATATTTATCTTTTTTTAGAGAACAAATTAACAAATTATGGAATCCCATTCTTAAAGAGTTTGATATAATTTATGAAAATATACGAGAAACACCTAATTTTTTATCATATTATTATTTATGGCCCGATAGATATGGGAAGCTAGCTACAACTGAATCTTTTAGAAGGTATTGGTCATGGTATCTATTTGCCTGTTTGCCATTTGGGATACCTAACGTATTATCACCTATAATATTTCAACCAGATTATAGATTCTTAAATCCATTTAACTTTATGATTAGATACGATAATGCGCCATTAATTAAAACAATACGCAATTATTGGGATGATAAAATTAATCCGATAAAAACATATGAAGGAGAACCACGATTAATTCTTGTTGCTGTAGATGTACAAGATGCTACAACTGTTACATTTGATAGTTATGGTAACAAAAAAAATCAACTTATGTCTATATATGGTGATGAGGATAGCAAGGAGAAGCATGTTATATTTTATAATGATGGCATAAAAATGGAACATCTACTTACAACAATGTCTTCACACTTAAGATATAAATTCCCTGAACTAAATGTAATAACAACTATAATAGAAGATGGATATGTACCTGATGGTAAAGTACAGGCCCGTCCAATTATGGATGGGTTTTATCTTAGTAATACTCCTTTGAGAGAAGTATTACAGGCACATAGAGATTATTGGTATAAAGTCAAAGGGTTAGATGAGACAGTTCCTTCATTAGATGTATTCATAGGCGACCTATATCCTACCAAAGAAATAGGAACTCCGGAAGATCCAGATTCTATTAATAATAGAATTCAGAATATATTATATCACGATAAATCAAAATATGATGAGAAAGTTGCCAATATGGTATCTGATTATGTCTATATAATTAGATCTTTGATGAAAATGGCCAAAGAAAATGGTATTTCTGAATTTGATATTTATAAAAAATTAAATATTGGTTTAAAAAGCAAAATACAAAGTACAAATCATAAAGGAGAGATAAGACGAATTGAAGATCTAGTAAAGGGGAGAATTGCAATAAATCGCCTAAGAAGGATCGAATATGGTGCATGTCAAAATATCTGCGATAGCAATGATATATATGGTAAAGCGTTTGATTTTTCTAAACATACAATAAGAGATTTAATCAAACAAGGTTATGACGATACGTGTATTATATGCAAATTTAAATAAGGTTGAATTTGTAAAGATCTAAATCTATAACAATAGATGCAAAATTATAATTATACATTATATATTAATATAGATCCCTACGACTTCTATATTGGAACTTACCTGATTATATTAACATTTTAACCAATAATCCTTGATAATTAATTATTATTTATTTTTAAGCAACAATGATGCTTCATATATGCAAATATTTTGTATTGACTGTAAATCAAAAAACATCTAAACTTTATTTTTTTTCTGGATATCTATCGGATTTTTTAGTGTTATTTATGCCTAAACAATGTGAATAGCAAGGTAATTCTGAATCCTCTTAAATACTATGAATCGCCCATAATTGCTAGATGATATCAATATCGATAAGATCTTAGCATTTGAATTCAAAAAACTGAAAGCGATTTGAAAATTACTACTATAAATATGACACTCATGGTAAAGTGTGGCAGACTTTTAGAATGCTTAGATCTTTAAGCGTTGCTTTGATATAAATAATACAAATTATATTAGTGAAAAAAAAATTAAATATTGTATAAATATTATTGAATTTTCAATCTCTAACTCCAAAACCTATGGCTCAAGTCTTTATTGTATTGGTGTCCATTATAATAACTGGTATAATTGGAATACCATTTGGAGATCCCAGATTTATTATATATGCAATTCTCCTTGAATTATCGTATATCTTTTTGGCATTTTTTGTTGCAAAGGGCTATAAAATGTCATTATATGTTTGCATATCACTTGCAATATTAATTATCGTAGGAAACAGTTTTGTTTCTGCACATATTCATAGGATTATGACTTTATCAAGACCTCTTAATACTATAGTTTTGATATTAGGAGGATATATTCTTCAGGGATTCTTAATCTATACGAGTATTGTAGCAATAAAATTCAGTAAAATATCAAATCAGCATTAACTAACTGCATTAAGATAATATTGTAATTTGTTAGTTTCATCAACTTAATGCAGTAATAAAACATAAATGCAATGAACATACTTAATAATCAATCATAATTGCCATAACACTATTTTACCTCCTGATATCGATGTAAATAATATAAATGTCTTCAAAAGATGATATTAAATTTGTAATAGTAGTTCGAAAAGATCTGGACATGGGGTGCGGAAAAATTGCAGCTCAAGTTGGTCATGCATGTAGTTCCGTAGTATATAATAATATGAATGAGATTTACAATTGGATTAATTATGGTAATCAAAGAAAAGCAGTATTAAAAGTAAAATCTGAAAAAGAATTGATTGAGTTGATTAGAAAAGCAAGAGAATTGAGAATTTTAACTACTGCAATAAGGGATGCTGGAAAAACACAAGTTGATCCTAATACTCTTACTTGTTGTGGATTTGGACCAGATACTTCTAATAAATTAGATAGATTGACAGGACATTTGAAATTATTATAATACAATAGTTGATGTGATCTATTACATTGTTTTTTTTAATATTATAAAATTATTAATTTAATATTTAGCATATTTTAAAAACATTTTATAAGGATATTCTATTGAAAATTAAAAGTTATGTCCTTTCATCTCATCTCTTGCATAAATAAAATAAACATATTAATGACCATAAGTATTTTTTCCTCCTGTTCTCTCTGCTCTCTTATGAGGCATTATCCAAAAAACCATTACTTTTATTTGGTGGCATTTACAATAGAGATTCCCAAATATATAAAATAAGATCAAGTTTTTATCTGAGAAAAATGGTAAAATAGGGAACGAATGTATGCCACGCTAGTCGACCATATAATCTAGATGATAAAAAAGGGTTTCATACTTCTTTTTATTATCGTCTTTACATCGATTACACGTTGATAACTGGAAACAGAATTTCTCTTTGATTTAGATCAAAGAACGGTTTGCATCTATATACACACTAGATAGACAGTTTTATAAGGCAATGTATATCCATCTATCAAAGAATATAAAATATAGGCGAGACGGAAAACATCACTAAAAGTTCTTTCATTGGTATTATAGAACAACATAATTCCAAGACCACGAAATGAGTTGAAAAAGAAATATAATAAATTCTCTTGAGAAAATATAAGATACTGCGGTCAAGGATCAGGCTATGGTTAATAAGTGTTTGTCATTTATAAAATAGATCTTAAAATTGGGGGTTCTTAACTTTAGATAATATTTCCATATTGTGTTGATCTATGAATAAATATAGCCATTGTTTTACATGCTTTAATTTACATTTGTTCTTCTTTTTGCAAGAAAGTAATCATCAAAACCTTCGATTCTATCTTTTACATACTGCATTGTCCTTTCTATCAAACTTTTTTCTACAGAGGAATGGATATGATGATCTACTTTCAAGAATCTGCAAGCTTGAGGATAAAGTTCCACCGTCTGTAGAAACTAAATGCTTGCCATATGTATTTACCAGTGATGCAATAAATCTCTCTGCTACAAGCATTGTTCTTTCAAAGGATATTTCAATCTGAAGAATTTGCTTATTCGTAGGTTCAATAGCGATCCATAGCCATATGTATTGAGATCCAACATTTATCTGAGTTTCATCAACGATAAATTGCTTAATCTTTTTTCTTTTGGTATGGTCATGATAATTGTATATCTTTTTAATTGGAATATCATATATCTATCTTTTTTTAGCAAGATTACCATGATTTGAATTCATCTATACCATATTCAATCATTAGTAGACGTAAAATGTTCTTTTTCATAACTATTGATCATTCAAGAACTGAATTACTCATAATCATAAATCACAAGAATAAGCTAAAGGCATCATGATGACAAAACAAAAATAACTAATTTGTAAGGTAACATCAATTATAAAATAATTAAATATTGGTATTAAAATTATATTTAGTAATAATATAACACATCTTTGAATGTAGTTGCTTAATTAAAGAAAAAAAGGCTTGATTTAAAATATCCACTAATTTAATAGTTTTACAGTAACAGGACCTCCACTCGCAGATCTGAAATCCAACCGGATGATGGATCTTTTTCCCCTATACATTACATTGGTTTCAAATTCTTTCTCTTCATATTCAAACCTCACCTTTTTATTTAACCAATCTTTTGGGACAACTGCCACCAATCCAAGGCCTGGTACTTGTCTAAAATGCGTATTAAATGTTGTATTCTCAGTTTTCTCCCCTTCAGACATATAAACATGTTATAGTATGAAGATAAAAAACTTATGTTAGGCAATTTTATGGATTATTTAATAATTACTATTATCTATTCAAATTATTATAATTGATTCTATATTAAAAGATTCCCTAAACGGTTATGTAAATAACAAATACTTCTGCATGTAAAGAGTTTTTGTTCACTTTATCCATCTATTTCTATCAGATTAAGATCTGGAGTCCTAGTTTGAAGAAATACAAATTTAATTTTAGCTAGTATCCGAAATATGAAGTATTTTATCTTCTTGAATTGATGTATTGATATATTGTCTAAAATTCTACAAAAGACCAGGATGTCTCGCCATATGTTTTTGCAGCATTTGGTCCTATCTAATCCTCATAGATCATAATGGGATCAGAGAGGGAACAACAGATTGCCATGCCTTAATTATTCTATTCTCTATTTTCAAATGTTATTCTGGATCTAGGTTATTTTGTAAGGTTGTTTTAGGATTTTTTCATTTGAAGTCATGTTTTATGAGAACGTTTCCAATCTCGGTATTACCTGTACTATTCACAAGATATATATTCTTGGTAAAGAATCCTAAAACCAGTATACGCATTGACCACATTGAAAATGGTAGTCCACCACAATATTCTATTCTTGGATCTTTGGCCATTATCTTGATAATCTTTTTTTCAATATCATCTATGGTTTTCTTGATTGATTTGTGTTTATGAAATTTTTTACATCATTTTATTAATCCTTTTTCATTGAAATTATGCAACCACTTTCTGATATTATTGTTGCCACGATTATTAGGTGTCTATCTCACTTTAGGAATTGTGTATCCAGCTTCTTTCAGCAGTACAATCTTGGCTCATTATCCTGCTTCGGCATCCCTTGACCATCATCAAATGATGAAGTGGGTTCTTCATATCTTTGGTAGGCATTTTGATCTATTCACCCTAACCACAATTTACAATAGTAATCCAGATATGTTATTCCATCATATCAATCAGTGTTAGCATACAAAAAGTCATAGCACATTTAATACAAAACTGTTAACTTGATGATAAATTTATTAACTTCTTAGATATTCAACCATTTTATACATAATTTTCAATAATTATGTCAATCTGAACTGATAATCAGATAAACAATTCATCTAATCATTACAGATCCGATTTTTAAAAGATGTTTTTCAAGATACAAGAGCCTTTAAAAATTATTATTTTAAAAATAAAATAAAGATTATTTTATTTTATATTTTTATCAATTATTCTTTGTAATGTTCAGGGAATGCTTCTTTATTTAATACATTCAAAGATTCGCCAGTGGGTAATGGGCTATCTTTATTAACTTCATATTTTCGTAATTCAGGGAAATCTTTGTTTAAGATAACATTCATACCCACTTGATATATTTCTTCTTTAGGGATATCATATCTTCTATTGTATTGACCAAATACAACTATTTTATCAGGAGTTTCTTTAAAAACATGCCCAACGTCATCTTCATTTTTTGCTCTAACCCCTTTGTTAAACAGTGAATTTGGATACTTACCTTCATAGCTTGCCAAATCTACATAGTCTTTATCATCCGCCCATGGATCTTTTCTGCTTGTAGGCAAAGGAGAATTTCTTGGAACTGCATATTTTTGTAGTTCAGATAATTTGAGATCTAGTAATACATTTGCGCCAACTTGTTGAATTTCGGTATTGGGCACATCATATCTTTCATTCTTCTCTCCAAATATTACAATTTTATCAGGAGTTTCCCTTACTACAAAACCAATATTGGGTTCATCCAAGGTTTTTACACCTTTATTAAAATATTTACCTGATGTCATTATAATTATAGCTAAGAAGAAATTATTAACCTTTTTTTATTTAAATTATATGTTATATTTTTTTAAAGTATTAAAGTATTAAAGAAAAAAACAAAATGGCTTTAATTATTTTTTGCATCTGTTATATCCATTAAAAAGATGGTTTATCACATTTGGATATACATTCAAAGTATCTAAAATTCTAAACTTTATTTTTAATCTTTGGCTTTTAATTATCTTGGAATTTTGTTTTAAGTGAAATAACAAGCATCATAGATCACTATTGCTAATAATAAAAGATCGAATGTTTAATAAATTCTGATATAATTAGATAAAATGAATAAATTTAGACATTAAATTTAATATTGGAAGCATTAATGATATAGGATAAAATTGTATTAATCACTGGAGCAAGCAGTGGTATAGGTTATTCGACTGCTATGACTTTGTCTAAAGAAGGTGCCAAAATCGTAGCAAGTGCTAGAAGAATTGAAAGATTGGAAGAATTAAAAAAATCTGTTGAAAGTCAAGGAGGTGAAATCATTATACAGAAACTTGATGTTACAAAATTAGATGATTGTAATAATTTTGCAAAGATAGCTGTTAAAAGATATGGAAATGTTGATATTCTTGTTAATAATGCCGGAATAATGCCTCTGAGTTTTTTTAAAAATCAGAAGATAGATGAATGGGACAGGATGGTAGATGTAAATATCAAAGGCGTTTTTTATTGTACTTCTGCAGTAATACCCTATATGTTAAATAACAAATATAGACATATTGTGAATATTTCATCTACAGCTGGAAGAATTGTGTTTCCTGCTGTATGTCTATTGTGCAACTAAGCACGCGATTACTGCATTTAGCGAAGGTTTAAGACAGAAATTTAGCCAAAGATCAAACATACGTGTTACGTGTATCGAACCTGGAGTTGTTGCCATGGAATTAACTAATACTATAACAGATAGTTCATTGGAATCTTTTATTAAAAATACAAAAAAAATGGAACCTCTACAGGCAGAAGATATAGCAAATTCAATTCTATATGTTTTACAATCTCCACATAATGTGAATGTAAATGAGATAATGTTAAGGCCAATTTCGCAAGAAAGATAGATATAGTTTATTATTATTTTCATTTATTTATTGTATATTAAACAATTAAGAAGGAAAATTATTTTAATTTTAAATAGCCGATATCGATATCTTGATTAGTGCATTATTGGATTGGTTCAAAAAATAATCCTCAAATGTATTACAATAACTATTATTATAAATTTAATATAATTTCGGATAATATAAAAATTCTTGAAGAATATGAAAATTATATTCCTGATAAATCATGGATGCTTTATCTATTGGAAGTATTTAATTCACAACAAATCGCAGTAGAGATAAATCTTATTTGCCAATTTGATGGACAGAATTACTTTGAAGCAATATTAAATGGTATCAACAGATATAGGTTCACTAAAGTTATTCCCATTGTAGGACATAAATATTTAAGGCAAATTAAATTTAACAAATTAAATTTTTCCTTAGAATATTATTTAAAAAACTTGAATACTCAAGCAGAAGAAATTTATACGTTTATTTTACAAACTGATCTTTTATTTTCATTTCAATTCTCAACATGTTTCACTGGCATTGAATGGTGGAATAAGATCGAGAACAAACCATATCCAATAAAGTATAAAATTGAAATCTCAGAGTTAATGTACGGTTTCAATGATAATCCATATGATGCCAATTCTATTGTTTTTTTTCCTATAAATTCGCTAATTTCAGACAAGGATGATGATAGCAGTAATTTATCTTATTATCCAATTGAATTTAATTACATTGGGATTAGAAATGGCTGTTTTTGTTATAAAGTACAAACGGGATATTGTTCTCATGGGTTAAATTGTTCATTCATATGACAACCATTTATTTTACAAATTTTTCATAGCATTCTGAAGGAATGCCTAATTCCTTGAATAAATCTGGGTAAAGTATTTTCGCCAATATTTCTATACCAGTTATAATTCTGGTACTAGGTTTGCTAAAATATGAATTTGCATCCACAAAATATACTTCGTCCATCTCTACTGCTTTTAATAAATTCCAATTTTTATCATTTCTTAGAATCATAGATTCTATAGAGGTCCTTTTAATATCAAAGCCACATGGCATAATAATAATTTTATCTGGATTAAATTCTCGGATCCTGTCAATAGATATAATTTCAGATGGAGATCCTATTTTTCCAATTCCATTAATTCCGCCAGCAATTTCAACCATTTCCGGAACCCAGTGACCTGCTAGGTAAAAGGGAGATATCCATTCAAGGCAAATAATCTTTGGTTTGGTTATTTTGTGTGTATTAAAAAAGTCTTTTAATGATTTCTTGATTGTTTCCATTCTTTTATTTAACTCTTTAACTTTGTAAAGAGCTAAATCGCTATTACCTATTTCTTGACCTATCAAAATTATACTTTTAAAAATTTCACTTATATTTTTGGGACTAAGGATCAAATTTTTTGGAGTATAACCTAAAATCTTTGATATTTGTTGGATTTCTCCATAAAATGGAGCACACACTTCACACATATTTTGACTAATTATTAAATCCGGTTGAATTTCTTTTATTTTTTCAGAATCCAAAACAAATATTTTTTTATTATTTAAAGAAGTTCTTTTATTTTTTTATCTATTTCTTGACTATCTAAGATATTTGCATTAAATGACGGATTAATAACCCTGGGTTTAGTTAAGGCTTCATGTGGAAAAGTACAAGTATGAGTAACACCTTTTAATCTATCTTGAAGATCGAGTTCGAATAAAATTTCTGTAGCACTGGGTAAAAATGAAATTATTTTCTGATATTCTCTATTCAAAGTTTATTTTATTATTATTTTAATATTTATTATCTATGTTTATCCTTTATTTTTATTAATGAATATTGATTAACTTAATTATAGTTATATAGAGTTATTATTGCTTTAAAAAAATCAACCACGACTTTGGAGCTTAACTTACTAGAACCATTTCTCCGATTAATGAATGTATATGGTATTTCTTTACTTTTGATATTTTTTGATTTAACTAAGATTTCAAGTAAAATTTTATAACCTGATGTATTAAATTTTATATTCTTGAGAATATCGCGTTTTATGATAAAAAATCCTGACATGGGATCCGTTATGTTATTTAATTTAAAAAGAGATTTTGAAATAAAAGTTGCAGCTTTACTATAAAAAATTCTTTTCTTTGGCCAACCCATAATTTTGCCATTTTTTAAATATCTTGAAGCAATCACAATATCACTTTTAGAAATTTTGATTTCTTTAATTAATAAATTAAGGTAAGAGGGGGAATGAGATAAATCGGCATCCATTATTATAATAAAATCACTTATCGATGAACTTATCCCATCTTGTATTGCCGATATTAGGCCTGTCTTATCTTTTCTTATGATTATTTTAATAAAAAAATTAAAACTATTATGACTAGGATAAATTAAGAAATTTTTATAAGGATGAACATCATTGAAATATTGGATATTATAAATTGTAAAACCATTACTTTCGTTGTATTTATCCAATATTTTGTTAGTTGTACCATCAGGTGAATTATCATCTACAATTATGACTTCATAATAAGCTGAATCGGTAATATTATTTTTTATTGAATCAATTAAATCTATAATATTTAGGGATTCATTATACGTTGGAATAATTATTGAAAAAGATGGAAATTTATTTTTATCCTTCAAAATTTTTTCTTGAGTTTTTACACATATTGTATTTTTACCCATCCCGATAATTCCTCCCATTAGGCAAACTTGGTTGCTTTAATTCAATTTGAAAATAGCATATAAATGTATTATGCTTCAATATTTTATTTTCATAATATGAACTTTTTCCAAAACTTTTAAACGGTATTTGGCAACACCTTATCTAAATAAAAATGGTAGCATTTCTTTATCTGGCCCTGTAAAGTTAAGCAAAAATCTATAGATTTCTTCCTTATCTCTTATGATATCTCAGAAAATTAATAGAACAAATCTTAAGTATTTAGCATATGCATTACATCTGTATTTCAATGGTCTTTCTTTAAGGAATACTGCAAAAGCATTACAAAGATTTGTTCACAGAAGCCATACCGCAATAAGGGACTGGATTTAAAAATACAAACCAATCAAAAGGTTAGTCTGCAGGAAAGCAAATTGTTGTAGAATTTATAATAGATTAAACTCAACTCAAAGTATATTATAAAATAATGGTCTTTGATGGGTTGTCATAGAACCAAAAGAATAAAGAAATTCTTTCCATAACCATATCCAAAGAGCGAAATATATGTTTGTAGTAGTAGAAAACTAACCGAACGATTTCTATCTTGTCTTTCAGAAAAACATGGTAAGCACCCAATTTCAACAGACGATGGTGGTACTTGGTATCCTCATCAAGCATGCAGGTTTTTGAAACTTAAGCATCATTTGCATCCTATTATGAGAAAAGCCTGATAGAAAGTACAGTCCTATATAATACATTAAAGATAGAACCGAGTACTTTGATTATTATTTTCCATGTAAAAAAGAGCAAATGTAAATTAAACAATTCAGCAATGGTTAAATCTATTTTAAGACTGTTACAACAAAGAAATAATATCTTAACTTTACAGAGACATTTTAATATATGCAATTTTTTTGATTAAGATTTATCCTAAATATTTACTTGGAGACTATGAAATTATATAAATAATAAAATATATAGTTTAAAGGTACGCTTCAATATGTATTATTATTATTATCGCCGAAATCCAATATAGTATTCGAATGTATTAGTTGGATAACAATTATACCAGAGATTGTAAATGTAGACGCATATTAAATTTTTCAAAATTCAAAACCAGTTGCCTTATTTTTATTATCTTTATAGTATTATCTTTAATGGTTTAGGCTTATCAAAGAGAAAATCTATCAGATAATAATAATAATCCGTCAAACAATAAAGTAATAAATTAAAGATCAATTGTTTCATAAGTACTTAATTTGGCTGTATTCGACGATGAATTATCTAATTCTAATACAAAAAAAAGGATATCTCAACCACCTTTGAATTTATTGTTTAATCCATCTCTTATTGATAGACAAGATGTATGGCAAATTGATATCGTAAAACTTTTAGAAACATTATTGGAATTATTAACAGCTACAGGAAATAGAGATTTACGTGTATGTGGAGTAGCTATTCTTACCTCTTCTCTAATTCATCGGTTGAAAGTAGAATCAATTTTTAGGCTTGATAAAATAGCCAATCAAAAAAATATTGAGAAAGAACCCGAGAAATATCCTGAAAAAAAATTACCCATTCCCGAATTGGCTAATCTATCTCTTCCATTTCGAAAGGAGACTTACTATCCTGCATCTTTGGAAGAATTGCTATTAATACTGGAAAATATGATAGCAGATCTATCTTCTCCCATAATTCGTAGAAATACTATTGATCTAAAACCGGTTGAAATATTTGATTTTGAAGAATATTTAATAAAATTTGAAAAGGTTATTGAGGAATATGAGATTAGATTACTTGAAAAAATCGTTATTATGAAAGAGATAATATTTAATAATTTTGTGCAAAATATGCAAGATCTGGATATTGCGCGATACTTTATAGCAATGCTGTATCTGGCCATGAAAGGAAAAATAGAAATTTCCTATGAAAAATCAAAAGAAATTGACAATAATGGATATTATGAATCAGTTGTTAGTGATAGTGAAAATGGGATTGGATCCCTAAAACCTGATCATAATAATTCGGAATTAATTAAAATATCTGTTGTTAAATTTTAAATTTACTATAATTGACAAAGCTGCCTCAAGATGAAGTAATCGCTAGAATAGAAGCAGCATTATACGCAGCAGGTCGTCCTTTGACAATTGAAGAATTGACAAAAGCTTCAGGGACTGATTCAAAAGATAAAACAAAAAAAATATTAAATGAATTAATAAACAAAACAAAAGTTGTTTTTAAAGCTATTGAAATTATAAAGCTGGATGATGGTAGATATGTTTTTCAATTAAAACCTAATTATTCTCCGATAGTAAAAAAATTTGCCTCAAAACCTCAAATATCCAATTCGGTTCTAAAAACTTTATCTTATATTGCTTATGAACAACCCGTTACATCAAAAAGATTGGTGGAGATAAGAGGCTCAAAAGTCTATTCTCATCTAAAAGAATTAGAACAATCAGATTTCATCATTTTTAAGAATGCTGGAAGATTAAAAGTTTATAATACTACCAAAAAATTTCAAAATTATTTTGGAATTACTGATCTAAAATCATTGAAAACTTCTCTATTATTGAATGAACAAAAAAACATTAAATTGGATATCGATAAATAAAGTATACCTAAAAATTTAACAATCAAAATTAAATATCCATTTTAAGGTCGATCTTAAAGTTTAAGAATGGGATAAAGAAAGATAAAGAAAAACACTTAATTATCGTTATAATGGATTTTTACTATGCGTAAATCTATAGAGAATTTGGGTGGCAGAAAATTTACTGGTGGAAGGATAATCCCAAATAGAACTAGAAGGAAATTTGAAATAGATAGATATCCAAATGAAGCAGTTGCTGGACCTACAAAAAATATAGTAAGAAAAGTAAGAGGAAATAAGGTTAAAATCGCATTTAAAACTTCGGATTACGCAAATATTAATGATCAAGATAATAAAAAGACTGTAAAATCTAAAATTATAAGAGTCACAAAAAATCCGGCAAATAAAGATTATGAAAGAAGAGGTGTGATCACAAAGGGAGCTATTTTAGAAACTGAAATAGGTATAGCCAAGGTTTTATCAAGACCGGGTCAAGATGGTATTATTAATGCAGTTTTAATTAAGCAATAAATAATACTTATCTAATTATTGAAAATACTATAAAAGAATAAGAATAAGAATTTATTAAATAGAAATCAAATTATATTATTGGTAAAAGTAGGGGTTGCAGTTTTTCCCGGAAGCAATTGTGATCGTGATGTTTATAGTATTTTTAAAACAAAATTAGAATCTAACGTTAGTTATATTAATGATAAAGATAATATAAAAAATTTTGATGCAATAATCATCCCTGGTGGTTTTACTTATGGCGACAGATTGCGAGCTGGAGCAATCGCTGCTCATAGCTCTTTAATGGATAAAATTAAAGAACAGGCTACTGAAGGTGTTCCTATTTTAGGTATATGCAATGGATTTCAAATTTTGGTTGAATCGGGATTGTTACCCGGAGCGCTAATACCAAATAATTCATTAAAATTTGTTTGCAAATGGATAGATATTTTAGTTACCAATAATAAAACTCCTTTTACAAATTTGTTTTCTGAAAAACAAAAAGTTTCAATTCCTATAGCTCATGGAGAAGGACGATATGTAGTAGATAAACAAACATATGCAGAGCTTAAAAACAATAATCAAATAACCATGAAATACGAAGGAGAAAATCCAAATGGATCAACAGATAGTATTGCATCTATTTGTAATACCAAAGGAAATATAATGGGTATGATGCCTCATCCCGAACGGGCCAGCAATAATGAACTTATTCCAAATGGTTTTTCAACAAATGCAATAATTATTTTTAAATCACTAATTAATTATATTAACACTTAATATTAGAAATTATAATGGAAATACTAAATACATCAGAATATAATTATTTAAAAGAACATTTAAATCGTTTACCTAATGAACTTGAACAAAATATTGTAAATGTAGAATGGTCAGAACATTGTTCTTATAAATCTTCAAAAATACATCTAAGATCGCTACCAACTTACGGAGGTAGATTAATCAAAGGACCTGGATTTGATGCAGGTGTTATTGATGTAGGGGGCGGGTATGTTATTACTGTTCATATTGAAAGCCATAACCATCCCTCTGCAGTAGAACCTCATGGAGGTGCTGCTACAGGGGTTGGTGGAGTACTTCGAGATATTCTTTCGATGGGAACACGCCCAATAGCTATTTTAGATGCTTTGCGGTTTGGAGAAATACATTACAAAAATATTTCATCGAACCTTAAAAATCAATGGCTATTAAAAAATGTTGTAAGTGGGATAGCATATTATGGAAATTGTATTGGAATTCCCACAGTGGGGGGTGAAGTAGAATTTGATAAGTCTTTTGATAATTATTGCTTAGTGGATGTTGCCTCAATTGGTCATGGAAAATTAAATAAGATTGTAAAAAATAAGGTAAAAAAAAATGATATTATTATACTTGCGGGTAATTCTACTGGAAGGGATGGCATTCACGGAGCCTCCTTTGCTTCATCTAATTTGGATGAAGAGAACCGTTCGGCGGTTCAAATACCTGATCCATTTTTAGAAAAGATTTTGATGGAGGCTACCCTTGAAGCAATTGATAAAAATTGTATAAAGGCCATGAAAGATTTAGGTGGAGGAGGATTATCTTGTTGTTTATCTGAAACTGCTGATAATTTAAACAAAGGATTTGAAATAGAATTATCGAATATTCACTTAAAACATCGTGATATTACAAATACAGAGATAATGATATCTGAATCCCAAGAAAGAATGTTATATATTACGAGTAAAAAAAAGAAAAAAAAACTTTTTAAAATATTTGACAAACATGGTATAAAATATTCGGTTATTGGAATAGTAAATAATAATAAAAAGTTATTAATAAAAAGAAATGGACAGGTATTGGCAAAAATGCCTGCTAAATTAATTGCAAATGCACCATTATTAAATAGACCTTCGAGAAAACCTATATACCTTGAAAAGATCAATGAATCTTTTAAAGATCCACCTCTTCCTGAAGATTTCCAAAACCTAATCTTTTCTATGATATCTGCACCAAACATATGCTGCAAAAAATGGATATATCAACAATTTGATCACGAGGTTGGGATAAGAACAGTATCCAAACCAGGTGTTTCTGATACTTCTGTGTTAAAATTAGATAATGGAAAGTATATTGCATTTACCCTTGATGGCAATTCAAAACATTGTTATCTTGATCCCTATCATGGTACTTTGGGTATTCTTGCAGAATCCTTTAGCAATACAATTTGCGCCGGTGCAGAACCGGTTGGTATTGTTGACCATTTGCAATTTGGCAATCCAGAAAATGAAGAAATATTTTGGACTTTTTTAGAGAGCATAAGGGCTATTAAGGATTTTTGTGAATACTTTAAGGTTCCCGTAGTCGGAGGAAAAGTAAGTCTTTATAATGAAACAAAAAGTGGCCCTATCAAACCATCACCAATAATTGGTACACTTGGAATAATAGATAATAAAAAATTAATTAAACCATTTATCCCTCAAATAAATGATAGTATTTTTATAATAGGGATAACCTTAGATGAAATGGGAGGTTCTGAATATTATGAACATTTTCATAAAATTATTGGAGGAAAAGTTCCTATTGTAAATTTGATTAATCAAAGCAAAACCTGTAATGCTCTCAGGTTATTGATTGATTCAAATGGAGTTTCTGCAATTCATGATTGCTCTAAAGGTGGAATAATGATTGCATTATTGGAGTTGTCAGTTCAAAGTAATTTGGGTTTTATGGTAAACGTAGAAAGAATTCCTACTATCTGCAAAAGAATGGATTATGTTTTATTTTCAGAAACTTATAGCAGATTTATAATATCAACAAAATATCCAACTAAAATTAAAAATTATTTGATGAAAGAAAAAATTTCATTTGCTGAAATAGGTAATTTTACAATCGAAAAAAATTGCATAATTAAAAAAAACAGTGTAGTGATATCTAATATATTTTTAAATGATGTGATAAAAATATATGAAGACTCACTTTCAAATATTTTGGAAAAAAGAAACAGAGATACTTAAATTATCATTACACTTGTCTGCATTCGAATTCCCTTTTTCTAATTGAGGCTTGGTCATAATTCAAATCTATTTTCAACACATGTCACATAGGTTAAAGCTAACCTCTGAGAAATGATTTTGATTAACACTGTCCCAAAGATTAGCTATTGATAGACTAAAGAAATCCATCCTTTTGTGTTTTGCATATTATAGATTGTATACCTTTGTCTAATGCACACGAAAACGTGGTATACCATACGTATATTCCCCATTAACTGTAATTCTAAGATGCTTTATTATAAGATAGGTTCAGAATCGATTCAAACAATGCATTACATACTTTTCTTATTATAGATTGACCGGATAATCGCAGAATTGTACTGGCTTGTGGTCTACTATCCATTCCATGCAGATGACGTAAGTTTGCCATGAGACCGAAAACCATTTCTACTACAGATATAAAAGACAGGATATCCGCAAGGGGACATCTGTTTGTACAGAGCGATTGGTGGTGGTGGTGGTGGTGGTTAAGCAGTCTATATCGGCAATAGATAGTAATCTGATAAAAGCAAAAGGTAATGTCGTATGGCTAAAATCATCCTATATGGAGAAAGGAAGAACAGTACATTGTTCGGGCATTGATATCTTCTTTGATATTCTCTTTATACTCCTTACGGCATAGGGTTGCTGATCCAGCATATGATGAAAAAGAACTGTAATACTATATCAAAAGTATTGAGAATAGATTTGGTTTGGCATCTGTTAAAAGATATAAAGTATTCCAAAAAAAGGCTTGAGCTTATATGCTTCTATCAATCGGCATTAGGATAGTATATCTACATACAGATGAGAAGGATAGCAATAGAACCATCGTTGATAGAGCAGATAAAATCAGTGTTCAGAATGAACCAATTTTCGGTATGTGGATTTCGGCCTGTATTTGCAATTGTACCCCTGTTTTATCTATCAGCTATGGTATACTATAACTGCAAGAAGGATTAATCTAATCAAAAATCAATAAATATATGCTTAACTTGGTGACATGGCACTAGGATAAAGATTATGGATATGGAACTATGACCAAGCCTCTAATTAAAAACTAAATAGACAGTAAAACGAATATTTTTCTAATGGTCCATGAAAATTGTGGAGTAGTTGGCATTTTTTCCCAAGGGGGATATAATGTAATTCCATACTTAATAGATTGTCTAAGAGCTTTGCAGCACAGAGGACAGGAATCATGGGGCATAGCAATTCCAAATAATTTGCCATTTAAAAAATTAGGATTGATTTCAAAATCTGCTAATGAATTTAACAAAATAGTAGAAAAATTTTCTTCACCTATTGCAATAGGACATGTACGTTATTCTACATCCGGTTTTAGTTCTTTAGAAAATGCTCAACCTTTAAAAGTTAGCGATTTATGCGTGGCGCATAATGGAACCATAACTAATGCAGAACAGATCTCAAATATGGCTGGGGGATGTACATTTACACCTCAAAATATGACAGATACTTTAGTTGCAGCCAAAAGGCTTGTTACTCATCTAAAGGAAAACGAAGACATGTCAAAAGCGATGACTATCCTTAAAACAGAAATGCTAGGTTCATATTGCTTTACTTTTTTAACCAATGATAATACCATATTTGCAGCAAGGGATCCTCGGGGCTTTCGTCCTCTAGTTCTTGGTTATCATAGAGAGACTCAAACACATGTGGTTGCATCAGAATCATGTGCTTTGGCATCTATTGGGGCAATTTTGGAACGTGATGTTGAACCTGGTGAACTTTTAAAAATAAATAGAGATGGAGTCACTACAGAAAGATTTTCAGATCATATTACACATGCTCATTGTTCCTTTGAATTTACATATTTTGCTCACCCTAGTTCTATTATGGAAGGAATTAATATTTACATGGCTAGGAAAAAAATTGGTGAATATTTGGCAATGAAATATCCTGTAAATGATGCTGATGTCGTAATACCTGTTCCAGATTCTTCTCGACCTGCTGCTTTAGGATTTTCTTTAAAATTAGGTATTCCTTTCGAAGAAGGATTACTAAAAGACAGGTACAGTAAAAAGGGTTCTATGAGAAGTTTCATAGAGCCATACGCAGAAGATAGAAAAGAGATAAACCAAAGCATATTACCAATTAAAGAAATGGTAAACAATAAACATGTTATAATCGTAGATGATAGCATAGTTAGAGGTACCAGTTCTGAAGCTATAGTGAAATCAATCAAACATGCTGGTGCTAAGAAAATTACAATGGTAATAACTTATCCCCCTATAAGATATCCTTGTTATGCAGGAATCGACTTTCCATCTAGGGAGGAACTTTTAGCTTTTCAATATGGAGAAAAGGAAATATCTAATGAAAAAATCGGTGAGAATGTAGCTAAAATAATAGGAGCTGATAAGGTCATTTATAACGATACCTCCAATTTAGCTTTAGGTATAGGTTTAAATGAAAATGAACTTTGTTTCTCATGTTCAACTGGAGATTATTCTACCTTGGGGATAAAACCTAATTTTAAAACAAAATTTCAAATTAAAGATAAATTATTTACCCGTTAAAATTTAAATTGCCATATATTTAATATTACTTATTGAGCCTAGAACACCTAAGAGAGAAAGCATTTTTTCAAAATTCAATTGATGTTTGGATAATGCTATGCGAAGAAAAAAATTGGGAATATTCCGATATTAAAAATTATTTAAGGTTTATCGATTATTTATTTTCAAATAATATTAAAATCCAAAGGTTTCCGCTTTGTATCAAGGAATCAGGAGGCATGTATGAGAGAGGAAAGGATAAGACGGCTTTTTTAGAAAGTCTTTCAAAAGTCCAATCCGATAATGCTTCTGCATTTACGATAAAACTAACTGAAAACACTATTTCTAAAATTAGAGAATTTGATGCTATCGATTAAATCTTCAACAAGAAAATTATCTTATTTTTGTAGACCAATATGTAGAATTATGATTTCTCCACTTTAAATAATCTTCAAGAATTATTTTATGATCAAATGCCAAATTAAAAGTATCCAAATCATTTAAATTTTTCCAATATATTTCTGATACATCATCTCCTGCTTTTCCTTTCAAATAATCCATGGTTAAACAAATAAAAACAATACTCATTACATGATCTCTTGGATCTCTACTAGGATCAGAGTAAACACCTAAAATTTCCAGTGGTTCAACATCTAAGAATACTTCTTCTTTTACTTCTCTCTTCAGTGCATCTTCTGCTTTTTCTCCGTAATTAATGAATCCACCTGGTAAGGATAAAAAATTCATAAAAGGATCTTTCATCCTCTTTATTAACAAGATTTGATTTTTATCATTGTGAATTATTGCATCAATTGTTGGAATTGGATTTCTGTATTTTTTTTCTGACAATACTTGAATAAAAAAAATTATTCATATATATATAGCTAATTTAATATTACAATTGAGTCTTCTATTTACTATAAAAGATAGCACCATTTAAGCCATTTATAGATTTGTTATCTTCCAAATCATCATTAGCAAAACATCCTTTGAAAGGATCTACAGATACGAACATAATACAAAATAAGAGGAAATAATGGTAATTGTTCTAAATGAAATATAATAAAATTATTCCAGCAAAAGTAGCCAGAACCTCCTTGAAGCAGAGCATCAGCTGTAGACTAGTTAAAAAGATATGATAGAGAAGAGCGGATAATATAATGGCTAAGATAGAACAAAAAGCATGTCGAACAACCTGAACTGTTAAATGAGATTATTTTTAGCATAAAGAAAAAAGATCATCTAGCTCAGCAACAGAGTAGGAAAAAAAGGAGTAAAAGTATACTTGGTTGTATAATTATTTTAATCATTATTTGTTAACTTTTTAATGATGAAATTAATGGAAACTATGAAAATCGATTATCTTTATTCTAAATAGAGTATAGTTTAGCTTTTTTTGATTCATGTAACGAATCAATAGATGTATAAATCATAAAGAAAGCGGAATAAAAATATCAAATACTTTTGTTCATATGCCGTATCCTTAATAAATGGCGGTTAAAGAAGAAGATAGCAAGAAATGTTATATTATTATAGCATCTCAGTATGAGAAATAACTTAAAAAAGGTTGGCACAGATATTTGTAGACAAATAGCTGCAACAACATCGACCTCAACAATGTCAATATCAACAAAAAGTTTTACTATAACATCCATGGACAAATCGTTTTTTGATACTCTTTTAAGAAAGTGGTTTGGATTTATAAGAATAAAATATACATATACATATAGTTATGATACTAGACCCATATCCACAGTCATGGATATCTGAAGCAGTATCATTAATGACAAACAACTGCAACTCTTCATACAGTATGAAAACGTATAACTGAGATACATTTATTAAGTTTAAAAAATTACACAATAAATCTCATCATATTTTTTTATGAATAAGGCGTCACCTGCTTCTATAAATAAAAGAAGGTAAAAGTAATTTGGTAACTAGTATATTCTAATATTAGTATATCCATTTTCACTGTATCGAATTTATTGTAATGGAAGAAGTTTCGAATATAGCCAAGCCATATCTGTTTGTCTTAAAATATTAGGTATCATTTAATCTAAAAGATATCTTGCACTATTAAGCATGTATTAAATTTTGTAGATTCTCGATATTCTGTTGTAATATTTATGTTTTAATTTGCATAGTATGATTATGATATATAATATTATACACCCATAAAAATTATCTTTGGAGGAAAAGAAATATTTTTGGTACGAGAAACTATTTACTAAAAGAGTTGGGCAATATACAATAATTAATATATATAAGATATATCACTTTGGAAAAAACGAGTTTAACTCATTTTTGGAGATATTATCAACCCATAAAAATTTTCTTTGGAGGGTAGCAGTATACATTTTCTTCCAGTCTAAATTCATGTATTTCATCCATGCCTTAAATACTCGTGGATCAATGTAATTTCTTAAGGATGTTCCCAGACTATAATCTTTTGTTTCTTTGTATAGTTTTAACTGAATTTCCAATCTTTCCAATCTTTCTTCCAATTTGATTTTCTGTTTTTCCGTTTTCCACTTTTTCATGGATAGGTCATTTTTTATAAGTTGTATTGCATTAGTTTTGTTTACTATTGATTGTTCATATTTTTCCAATGCAACCTTACTTGCAGGATTTTTAGGATCGATTCCTTTTTTATGGTTGCATGTTATAGCTGCCTGTAAATTTGCATATTTCGCTGTATAAATTTTTTTTGTTTCTGATGAAGTAGGATCTATTTGTAATGGCGGGTTTTTCAATACCTGTTTTACCACTTTTGTTGCAATAAATGTTCTAAATACTTTTGCGGTAAGGCCTGGTACGTTTTTTGAATCGATGTTTCTCAAAAAAGTATTAACTTTCATAGAATTGATGTTATCAAATATTGGATCTGAATTTGATTTCTTTTTCATAAATAATTTCAGATTATTGTATAAAGTTTCTATCTCTTTTGAATTGATTTCCAATGTTTTCTGCCAAGGTACACTATCTTTTCCTAAAAAATTAAATTCAATATTATTTTTTTCATTTTCATCCTTAACAAATTTTATATGTTCCACCCTTAATGTTGAAGCTCCTACTGTATCCGCCTCATCAGGGTCTTTTTCATCACCCACTCTCATGGCTAATTTAAATATAAGATAGCAAACTGTGGCTATTTTTTTATGATTTAGATCCTTTGAGGACATTCTTTTTATTATTTCATTTTGAATTTTGTTGATATATTTTTCTAAATTTTTTGCCTTATCGTATTTTGCTTTATCATAATTCTGTCTTATTATTGATGAATCATGCAACCAAACATATTTTCTTTTTCCTGTAAGCGACTCTATCCACGAAGCTAACCAAGTAGAAGTATGATCATGAACAACATTCTGCCAAGGACCTTCGGGTACAGGCGCATCTTCACCTAAATTTAATATGACATCTTTAGCTGTGATTCGGGGTTTCCATCTGCCTCTCAGAGGATGTTGTCCACGCCCCATAAATAATCCTGGAGGTTCCACTAACCAATTTGCTACATCAACTTCTATTCCATCAACAATTGCTTTTCCATAAAAACTTTTTAACTTTTCCTTTTCCTTTTTCTTCTCTGTAAAAATTTTTTTCCTTTCATCAAGTGTTAAACTTTTTAACTTTTCCTTTTCCTTTTCCTTTTCCTTTTTTTCTTTATCAATGAAAATAAAAAATTCCTTAAAATCAATTTGTTCAATAGAGTTCAAATTGGAGGAGAATTTTGTTGGAAGCAATTTCTTAAAATCAAACAGAAAATTTTTTTGGAAAATCGGATCCTCGATATAATGAGTATCTTTCTTTCTTGCCCAAGAATAAATAAGTTCCTCTTGTTCTCTATTTAATGGGAATATCTCCCCATTTATTTTAAAATTTAATGCTTTTAACTCATATTCAGGAGGAAAACAAACTCCATTATGAACTAAAGTATTCCATTTTACTTCGTTATTGTTATAATCTGATGATGATAAGTTATCATCGGATGGAACTGAAATGGAGGAATACATTTATTGTAAAAATTTATTAATATTTCCATATAAAACTATTCTTGCCCAAATAATGCTTTATAGAAATCTAAATCAATATCTATTATAGATTACTAAAATGATAAACTTTTTTATGGAATAAAATATAAAATAACTAAAAAGTCTTGGACGAGAGTATATCCGTAAACATAGCTGGAATAAATTTAAAAAATCCCATCATTGTTGCTTCAGGATTCTTAGGATTGTCACGATATATTTTTGAAAGACTCTATGAATCAGGAGCTAGTGCAATTGTAAGCAAATCCATAAGTCTATTGCCACGAGAAGGCTATAGGAATCCTACTATTATTCAATTAGAAGGAAATAGTTATTTAAATGCAGTAGGATTAGCAAACCCGGGATTAGAATTTTTTTCAAAAGAGATTTCTAAAAATGAAGTACCATTATTTGTTAGCATTGTAGGATCAACTTTAGAGGATTTTTCAGAAATAGTAAATAAATTAAAGAATTTGAATATGCTGGGTTTTGAATTAAATTTATCATGTCCACATGTTAAGAAAATGGGTATGGAGATAGGTGATGATCCAAAAGCAGTTTATGATATCATTAAAACAATAAAAAAAAATACAAATAAACCTTTATTTGTAAAAGTTGGAATAGGGAATTCCGACATTATAAAAACTGCCAAAGTGGCGGAAGAGGCAGGAGCAGATGGTATAACCGCTATAAATACAATAAGGGCAATGAAAATTGATACCGAAACAGGTTATCCCATACTTGAAAACAAAATTGGTGGATTATCTGGTTCTTCAATAAAACCTGTGGGTATAAGATGCGTTTATGAATTAAAAAAAAATATAAATATTCCAATTATTGGCTGTGGTGGCATTCTATCCTACAAAGATGTTATAGAATATTTGATGGCGGGTGCATCTGCTGTACAAATTGGAAGTATTTTAGGATTTAAAGGATTAAACTCATTTAATGAAATTTTGATTGGATTGTATAAATACCTTCAATTAAAAAATTATAGAGATATTTCGGAGATAATAGGTATTGCACAAAGATATTGATTCTCTTAGGATAGTAACTATTGAATACATCGTACAAGAAACACCATCAGTAAAAACATTTTTCTTTCGGGATGAGATTAGTAATTTGGCCAAACCAGGTCAGTTTTTAATGGTATGGATCCCAAGGATTGAGGAACTTCCTTTAAGTATTATGATTTCTGATAGAAAAAACTATGCAGCCCTTACTATTAGAAAACATGGTTATGGCTCTACTTCTTTATTTGAGATGAAAAAGGGGGACAAATTAGGAATTAGGGGGCCGTATGGAAATTCTTTTATTTTAAAAGAAACTTTTAAAAATATTATTTTAATTGGAGGTGGTACAGGGTTAGTTCCTCTCGTTAGATTATTAGATACAATAAAATACAAAAAAATAAAGATAACTATAATAATTGGTTCTAGGTCAAAGAACGAAATTTTTTTTACTGATCTTATAAAAAAAATATTGAAAAATAACAATATGTTTGAAATATTAATTTCAACCGAAGATGGTTCTTTTGGAAAAAAAGGATTTCCGATGGATATATTAAAAGATATTTTTTTTGAAGAAACTGATAATATCGATATGATTTATACATGTGGACCTGAACTAATGATGAAAAAAATATTTGATATGGCAATTTTAAAAAAAATACCAATCCAAGCTAGCCTTGAAAGGTATATGAAATGCGGAATTGGAATATGTTCAAGTTGTTGTATTAATAATATGTTAGTTTGTTATGATGGTACAATATTTGATACCGAACAACTACAAAAAATGTCCGAATTCGGATTTAGTTATAGGGATAAATCTGGAAGATTGCAAAAATTTAATCAAATTTAGTATTTATCGAAATTTTACATTATGATCTCTTTGACTATAGGTGATAATATATCTTCATTATAAATTAATATATACAATCTAGTTTTATTTAAATATACATAATAGTGTTTTTGGCTCTGTTAACAGCATTGTAAACGATCTATTATATCGTCTTGTAAAATAGTTGTGTTTTATTTGCTATCATAACATCTTTAGCTTACTGTTGTAATTTATAAATATGAGGGAGGGATACACACCTCATCAGAATGCTAACTACCGTTGAAAAGAACCTTTTACATCTGATGATGCTTGAAGATAAAGAATCAGGGTAGAGTCAAGATCATACTACTTAAAGATGAAGGATATACAGTCCCTGAAATAAGAAAATAACAAATAATCATCATGCTCATAACATAAGAAAATGGATACATCATCAATTCGATGAAAAAGGAATTGATGGCATCATATCAAAGCATAGTCATAAACAACATAAATTTACTAATGATGTCGAAGGCTCTGTTAACTTAAGGAATTTTTCCACATACCTGCTATCAATGATAAAATAAATTTCTTCAAATTTTTGTAAATTAGATTGATTATATTGTGCTCAAAATTATCATGATTTATTGAAATTGAGTGGAAATATATTTTGAATAAACTGACTATTCTAGAAAAACATTAAGTTAACAGAGCCCTTCACATAAAGATAAATATATTTTAATAAAAACATAATTACAATAAAGTATCCATTATAATTCTAAAACAATTTTAGTTTGTGAACACAGACTTTATGAATAGATTATATAATGTATGTATTTTAGTTCAATTGCCTAATTAATTCAGAGCTGAGCTTGCCGGGGTAGCTCAGCTTGGTTAGAGCGTTCGACTCATAATCGAAAGGTCGCGGGCTCAAGTCCCGCCTCCGGCATTTTTTTAAGTTAATAAAATAAATTTATAAAAATCAAATATAATAAAAAATTGATAAAAGCCACATTACTGAAATCTAGCATTTAATATTTTGTCTATACTTTATGGCTCTGTTAACTTAAGGAATTTTTCCACATACCTGCTATCAATGATAAAATAAATTTCTTCAAATTTTTGTAAATTAGATTGATTATATTGTGCACAAAATATCATGATTTTATTGAAATTGAGTGGTAATAGATATTTTGAATAGACTAACTATTCTAGAAAAACCTTAAGTTAACAGTTCTATAAAAGGCATGGCATATTTTTCTGTAAAATTAATGGTGACTGTTTAGATATCATAATACCTTTAGCTTGACCCTCTTTAGTAATACTATGAGGGGTACATTCCTCATCATAATACTTACCACTGATGAAAAGAATATTTTACACATGACCCTTGAAGATGTAAAATGCAGATATAGAGCCAAGGTAATCCTGCTCAAAGACGAAGGATACACAATACCGCAGATAAGAAAGATAACCAATCGTCATCATTGATAATAATATAAGAAAATGGATACATAGATTCAATGAAAAAGGAATTGATGATCTCATATCAAAAAAATATGATCATAAACAATACAAGTTTGATGATAGTATAGAAAAGAAGATTATTGATATAACATCATCAAATCCAAATGTTATGGTTTGTGTTTTTCTACTTGGTCATTACGCGTATTGGCATCAGGCTTTCTTATGTATGATCTAAAACTGGTGGATAAAATAAGCCATTTCTGCAGAAATAATGGATATCCTTTTGAAAAATAAATAAAATGGAAGAAATCTAAAACCTTTTATCAAATAAAAGAAGCAATAATCCAGAATACACTTTGAAAAAAGTATATCGAACAACAGCTAAGGTATAATACACCTTCGAATTCTGCGTTACTTTATGCAGATGAGAAAGAGCATGTAGCAGCAAAGACCCATGGCGGCACATCCTGGTCATCAACACAAGTAAAGATAGAGAAGGCTCAAAAGATAAGAGGACTATTAAACATTTTTGGAGCCATGACAGTACAAATGATAAGATGCATGTTCATTGTTATAGAAATAAAACAGGGAACCAGTTTGTTGATTTCCTTAAAGGGTGGATAAAAGATATGATGATAAAAACATCCAGAATATCTTTCTTATAGTTGATAATCTATCAGCACACAAATCAAAGTTGGCAAAGATATTGTCCACAAATAAAATTTGTATTTCTACCGTAAGATCACCAGAGCTCAACTTAATTGAAGTAATTTACCATGGGTACAAAGGCAAACGGCAATCAACAATTTTACATTTAAAGACTAGCAAGAAATAGGAAAAGCAACAGTTAGCAAGTGGAAGAATATTTATAATAAAAATAATGCCAAAGTGATCACTAATATTTTACAAGAGGATTTGCCTTTATGTTTACAGAGCTGTTAACAAAGCATACTTTATTTTTAAAATATTTTGATAAGAAGGTCATATAACATATTATAAATTCGATATTTAATAGATGTCATTTAATGAAACTATAATGGATTATTTGTTTTATACATTATTGTTAATATAGACTTTTAAAATTCTTCCAATTAATATTATTATCCTCATTCCATTTCTCAAAGAATATTACATCTTTTAAATTCAATCTCTTTATCCAATTTTTTTTTCCAAATCTGGAGAATCATTAAATTCATCTACATATCCCAAACATAAATATGCAATAGGTTTTATATTTTTAGGTAAATTTAAAATATCTTCCAGATCGGAATTATTTAATATACTAACCCATCCTACGCCAATTCCCTCAACCCTTGATGCAAGCCAGAGATTTTGAATAGCACAGCAGACGCTATATATACCGGCATCGTCTATTGTCATTCTTCCTATTACAAAAGGCCCAAACCTATTATGGTCATATGTTACACATATGTTAATGTCAGATTCTAGAATTCCTTCCAGTTTTAATTCTAAATATTTTTGTTGTCTCTCTTTATCATCATTCAAAAGATCAATAGACTTTAACCTTTCAGTTAAAAAAGACTGTTTGATTCTTCCACGAATTGTTTTATCCTTAATTAAAATAAAATTCCATGGCTGTGAAAAACCTACTGAAGGAGCATGATGGGCTGCATTTAAAATTTTAATGAGGATTTTATCTTCTATGTTTTTCTTTATAAAATTTTGTCTTACATCCCTTCTAGAAAAAATTACTCTATAAAAGATATCTTTTTCAAAATCAGAAAATCCTTGATTACAATGATCTGACATATATTGTTTTTTGTACGAACATTAATTTCAATTTTGTTTATTTCTTAATTTTTTCATTTTTTGATTGCTTTGTTACCAAGACATTTAATCGCATGCTAATCGATAAATGTATTGTGCTAATACTTTAAATATTTTAGTTTATACTTCTTCTATTGACATTGAAAAAGTCATCTAAATTCTTATTCTTTCTTTTTGGTACATATAACCGTCATTTCAATGGTGTTTTTTTAAAGTTTACAACTAAATATGTTTTATTGTTTTAAAAATCTATAATATTAATGATACCGAATGCTCCACCTTTCTTTATCTAATGAACCTGAATGTTGACCGCATTCTTCTACAATATTTGTTAGGAAAACGCCCCCCGAACAAATTTTTCACTTTGATACCTTATTGTAGAATTTTTGTGTATAAAAAAATCATCTATTTTCTTTTTCTGGAGATTTTATTGAAGTGCACTTTTGTTCTTCTTTCCAAACATAAACATTGTTATCAAAATAAGCCATTTCAAATCTTTTGATAGTTTCGATATGACATTCTAGGAAATAAAAATATATTTCACAATTCATAATTGTGACGGGTGTATATTTCTGACATATATATAAAAGGACTGTGGTATATTTAAACGGCTCTATTCACTTAATACACCATTATTTGTTGAAATAGACTACATATAGATTAAGCCAATTCTTTTATGTTTTAATTTACATTCTTTTTTCTGCATGGAAAGTAGTCAAAGTTTTCAGTTCTATCTTTTATGTAATGTATTATTCTTTGTATAATACTTTTCTCGTAAGTAGATTGAAGGTGATGTTTTGTTTAAAAAAACTTGCGAGCTTGCGGGTACCCAGTACCATCACCGTCTGATGAAACAGAATGTAATCCATACTTATCTACAACGTTAGACAGAAAACGCTCTATTACAATAGACATATTTAGTTCTTTTGATATGTCAACGGGATATACCTAAAATGTACAAATGTAATCCATATCCAATAATTTGTGAAGGTGTTCTTTTTCTGGATTTCATAGAATATAGGGTCTTCCTGAAGATATTGTTTTTTTCTTAAGTTAACAGAGTCCTATTTTTATTGATATGCTATAAAAGTTAAAATTGATTCATCCAATTGAAAATAATATAAATCTCCTATTAAATTTTATTTAAATATGATTAAAATAACAGTATCAAAAATATTTTTTTTAGATAGGCGGGTATATAATACTAATTTATACTATTGAGTTCTCCAATAGATCCTATTGATGTTTCCACATAAATTACATTTATTTGTTGTAGGTATGGTATTTCTATCCGAATACTTAGATACTTTCCTATATGTTTCATTAGGTGGGAAAGCATCATATGGTTCTCCACACTTTTGGCAGGCAAAATGTGCCATAATATTAAAATAAATGAAATTCTATGTAAATGTTTATTTATTCTTTGCACATATTTAACAAATAAAAATACATTTAGATTTATTTTTATTTCTAGTCAATTTAATTTGTAAACTTTAAAATAAGTTGTATTTAATTTTAAAATGGATTCATATCTTTAAGATTTGTTATATTATTACCTAGATCTCTTGTATAATCAGAAACTACCCTCAACACCATTCAATCATTGATTTTGTATTTGGTTCTGGCCTAGTTATGATTTAATATTCTATAATTTACTAAACCTGCTACTATGTCTGAGCCTTGTTATATTTTCTCATCACTTTGTTTTTAAATACATCTTCTAGTATCCTGCATTTTTTCAATCTGCACCTAGAGCATGATCAATCACTTCTTTTTTTTAGAATGGTTTTTGTTATATTCTATTTCTTATTCTTCTTCTTGCGATAGTCCTTGATTTCTTTTTTATTATAGGTTATGTGAATGAGAGTTGTTTTGGAAAATCCTTTTCTATACCAAGATATCCTAAATCAACTACATTAACAACTTGTTTTGGGATCAGAGGATAATTTTCTTTATATATTCAGTATATAGTCATGTCTTTTCTTCCATTCTTATCACCTACTTTATGGATGATAATACCACGATTATTAGGCACAAGATGTGTCTTTATCGTATATACCTTTTTTTCTTTTCTCAATAGAGAACATCTTTCTGCCACTCTTATATACGGGTCTTGATTGTATCTGTTGTTCTATGTACAATTATAAAAGCAAGAAAGCTAGGAAAATATTGTTCAATCTCTTGTGGATCTTTAACCTTTTTGTTATGTTATATAATTTTGAGGTATCGGTAAATAGTTTCTGATAGGTGGCTCCATCTTTTGTATATCTCTGCAGACTTTGCTCTTTTGATCCAAATCAAATAAAAAGCCATTTAGAGTGTAAGTTACATAAAGGTGACAATAAACAAGCAGCATCGGAAACATGTTTTTAACACCTAGTTTGAAAGGCCTTCCTGAAACCACATCTCGTTCTCTATTCTTTCTTTTTGATAGATGCTTATTTTCATTTATGATATCTTTTTACTATCTATTTATCGTAAATATCATCAGATTCTTGTACTGTCAAGCCAGCAGTGAATGATTTGAACAGTAGTAGTGATTTTTTTGGATAACAATAGTATGAAAACAAAGAAATGATAAGAAAATTGATGGAATCGAACTTATATCTGTTTGCAAGTAATCATACAAGAGATCTTATTTCCATTTCCTTCATTAGTAGACGCATACTCATGGTGCGTTTACCTACTAGAGATGTGATGTTCATCTCTATCCCGCCACAAGGATGTGGAGTTATCTAACTGATCTGCTGATTGTAGATCTTTTACCCGGCTTTAAGATCGTGATGATAACTTTATACTTGTATTCAGGCAAGCAGATTACCATCACTACATCCGCTACTATCCTACCTTCATACCACACAGCCTCTTCGAGTTAGAGTTAACATGAGGCTTAGTCATAATTCGATACTGTTCATCTTTATTCAGAATTCCATTTCATCAGTCAGTCCCAAGCATGCATTTTATTGATTTTGGATTTATTTTCTTAGTTTTACAGTTATAGTATACCATCATTATTTGATAAAGTAAAACATACAAAAGTACAATTGCAGATACCGTTTGAAATCCTCTGGTTGGAAACGGGTTTATTCTAAATACGGATTTGATCTGCTCTATCAACAGTTCAATAGATATTCTTCTTCGGCTATAGATAACCTGACATAATATCGATTGATAAAAGAATACCATACCATTTAGCTTATGTATTCAAACCTTCGAAAATTTTTCTGTTTATTTTAGAAATTCATAGTTTGTATATTTATGTTAATGGGTATACTATCGTGAACATGCTCAACATCAGTTACCTTCATCATTGAAAGAATTTTCTTTATCGTGACATTAACTGCTATATCTTTATTTTTTAATATTATTTTTTATATGCTATTTATCTCTCCCAACGAAACATCTATTGGTAACCTTGATGCCGTTGCTATATGTTGCAATGATAATGTAATCATCTTTAGAGATTCCATCTTTGTCATTATTTATTGGAACATTTAATTTGTTTATTCTTCTATGTTTATTGTTGTAAAATCTGGGATAGATGGTATTTTTCCTTTAGCATGACCTTGTGTCATTCCCTCTTCGGTTTGCCTGTATGGCAAATGAAAATATGCTTTGGCATAACCAAGTAAAAGAAGGAGAAAAGTATTAGGATAATGAAATGGTTCACCTATTTTGCCTTAGTTCATCTCTTTTAATTCAATATTCCGGTTGTTTATAATGTCAAAGTCAATCAGTATTTCATCTCTTCTAACTAGAGATTGGTTGTAGATGGGCCAGTTCACATGGATGTATGATTAGGTTAGCTAAATGTTTTAGAAAATCGCGGAATGATGCAACAATGCGTTATATTACCTCTTTTTCCTAAAATCGATGCAGATGCAAGGGGTTGGGATATAGTTATACCAACTATATGCCTTTGGATAAATTAATCTAACGTTTATAGCATCAGGTAATATTATAGTACCTCTAACTGGAGTCGATGGAATTACACCTGATAACGTGTGAGACAATAAGATGTTTATATTCCTTTAATCTGTTTATCATTTTGATTTTCTATTTATCCTCCTTACGGTATATGGTTGCTGATCCAGGTTATGATGATAGAGGACTGTATGGATATAGTAAGAAATTGAGAATAGATTTGGCATGTACTATTAAATCGATAAAGTATATGCTTGGAATTAGCCGACACGGCATTGGGGATAAAGCTGCCTGTTTCGAATTATAAATGTACCTTCACACGATTTTCGAGACATTTACTATGCCATTTGTTTTAGCGCATGGTTATGAGGTATAAATTTTTCCAGCTGCATTTGAAACACCATAATATGATCTAATTGATTTCTGTTAGGCAAATAGGCACTATCTTATATTCAGTCCGAAAAATGTATACTTCTGATAAATGATTTATTTCCTATGGAAGGGATAGGACCATCAGGTAAAGAAGGAAAAAACTCGCCATCAGGTTTGAAACCTTTTAGAGCTGGTCTATATAGGGCATTGTGGTTTGCTGTCCTCTTTTCATATATTGGCTCAGCAATGCATGATGTAGGGGCATCATGGTTAATGACTTATATTGCTCCAAATCCTTTATTTGTTTCCCTTATTACAACTGCAAGCACGCTACCAATTTTTCTCTTTGCTTTACCATCAGGAGCGTTGTCTGATATTTTTGACCGAAAGAATATACTTTTGATTACATGTGGATACATGTTTTCAGTATCTATAATCTTGGGAATTCTTACCCTTTTTGGTATTATTACACCTTCTTTATTATTAATACTGACTTTTGCACTAGGAGCTGGTACAACTTTGATTAGAACCCCTATTATTCCTGCCATGAGTTCGTTAGTGTCAAGATCCGATATTCCTGCAGCTCTTACTCTCAGCGCTGTAGCAAGTAATATTGGTCGTGCGGTTGGCCCGACTATAGGTGGCTTTATTGTGACCGCAATTGCTCCATGGACTGTTTTTTTTCTCAATTCCGTTTCATTTATTGTTATGATTATAGTCATTATTCGATTACCGAGAAAGTCTAATGTTCAAAGCTTTCAGCCACCTGAAACTATCATTGGAGCGATTCGTGCTCAGATACGTTATGTACGCTATTCTCAAGCAGCTCATGTATTAATTGTACGCTCAATTTTGTTCACATTATGTAGTAGCGCACTATTATCTCTTTTACCCATTTTAGCTAAACATGAATTAAGAATAGATTCCACAGGTTTTGGATTGCTATTAGGATCTTTTGGTACTGGGGCAATAATTGGAGGGATTGCAATATTGCCAAAATTGTCATCTAGATTTTCAGTAGAATCTTTTCTTACGATATCAATTGGAATATTGGCAACAGTGATATTCATAATGGGATATATGCGAAATTTTGATATTCTTTGTATTGTTATGGGTTTAGGTGGAATTGCATACATCACTATATTATCAAAACTCTATACTGTTGGAATGAAATCTGCCCCGAATTGGATCGGAGCTAGAGTATTAGCAGTTTATCTACTTGTACTAAATGGTGGCTTGGCATTTGGAAGTATTATATGGGGTGCATTGGCTAACATGTTTGGAATTCCACCTACCTTGTATATAGCTTCGATAGCATTAGGTGCAACCATCGTTTCCAGAAAGTATTACAGTACTACTTTCGTGAATGATCTAAACTTTACACCTGCAAGCAGTGACCATTGGTCACTCCCTCCTCATTTATTGGTTGAACCAACACGAAGTGATGATCAAACCCTTATTACAATTGAGTATAGGATTGACCCTAAATTATCTGTTGAGTTTGAACAGAACATACGTGAATTAGGGAGGCATCTTAAAAGTGAGGGTATGGCCTATTGGGAATTATTCCAAGATCCATCCGATTTTGGACATTATATTGAGATCCGAATTGCAGATTCTTGGACTGACCATATGCGTCATCATGAACGCGTTACCAAGAATATCCAGAATATGGAAAATAGAATACGAACGCTTATCAAAGGTGGTCCTCAACCTGTAGTTACTCACTATATTGCAAAATCTACATCCACTTAATTTATTCTCTATGGAAGGTCCATAAAGAATACGAGGAAAAAATATCGTGTAAAGAGGCAGATAAATTAACGACTACCATTATTTCCTTAGCAATATATTGTTTATTGAATCAAAATAAACGCGACTCTATCGTATGATGATCTGAAGGAATATGATTGAAAAAGAATTGAATCTTAAAATTTTTGTTTAAAATTGTCTAACGAATTTTTACAATAATAGGGATATAAAGATAAAATTTATCATTTAATTAATCTAATTATAATAATAAGATTTAATTTGAAATTATACTTTATACTATATGTGATAACATATTAACAATATTGTTTGACTGGATACCATTTAGAGAAACTGTGACGAAAAAGATGTAAATCAAAGGTTTGGATATTATTTCCCATGCATTAAAAGAAAAGTACATGCCTGTAGTAAAAACTGGAGATAGGCCATAATTCAATTAGCATATGTTGGGTTCAAGGTAAGAAAACTAATTATTTTTATAATACTCTTCAAAACCAAAAAATTTCGGTTAAAATTATCTGTCAAGATTATGATATTACAGAGCCACTATGAAACTTATAGGTTTAAATATGATGATTATTTATATAAAGATACATCGACCAAACCGAAGGGGAACATGCTTGATAGGATGAATAAAATTGTCCTATCAAGCAATTTAAATAATTACTAGGGCAAAAATTTAAAAGAAGATATCATATCTTTTATCGTATTTTCATATTTTGAATACTTATCTATTGAAGCCTTATAGGTAATTATGAAAATATTGTTGTTATTCGTAGTTATTAATTGTAAAGCTTTTCGATTTTGAAGATTATTATCCGTAGCAGTAAATACAATCTGTTTACCCTGCTTATTGTCAATTGTGAATTGTGAGGATGATTCCAATTTAAAATCTTTATGCTCCTTTTTTAATTGAGATATTAATGCATTAGTAATTGATCCAACTGAAACATTTTTTGATTTAAGGGACATTACTTTAACTACAAGACCGGCAGGACTGCTGGGAGAATCTGATTCTTTGGGTGCAATAAATGTAGTCTCATTATTTATTCCAGATGATCTTTCCCAACTATTAGGATAATTAATTTTAAATTTTAAATCATTATTTTCATAGGTTAGCATTATTGGTTTATTCTGATCATCAAAAAAGAACAATCCTAAAACCACATGATTATTGCTTATGGAAATAATTTGAATTAGTAAAATTGATATTGCTATTAAAAATAAATTTTGTTTTATATATTTATAAATTAAAAAACCTGGATCAAAATACATGTTTGTAAATAAAATCTGTAACTGATATATTAAATATTAGTTTTTAATATGATATCCATAATAAAATATTTTTTTATCATTTTGCTCTGGAAATGGATACGTCAATTGTCGATACATTCCTAGGCTTGTCTCCTTCTGTACTGCTTAAAAGGTCGGATCCTAGTCTTACACTTTCAATTCGATATCCTAGAGAGTCCATTCTTTTTACTATAATTTGTGCTACATCTACAGCCCGCGTAATGCTTTTTCCTCTTGCTTTAATAATAACTGTTGGTTCGTTAGCTAATTGCACCAGTGTAGCAGTTACATATGTCATGAGAGGTTTTTTGCCAATAAAAATCTCATTGCCTTTTCTATTCCCTGTTTCGTATTTACCATTCGACATTAAATATTATGCATAATTTAGGATATAATAATATTTCAATTTTTGTATTTTTTTACTACGTTAAATTATTGTTTTCCTTTTCTAATATTTCTATTATTTTATCCGGATGTTTTAAAATGTTATCCTTGACCTCTTTATTTGAAATTTCATAACAGTGTATTAGTTCATTTTCATCTTTGAAAAACAAAAAAACTAAATTTTCATGGATAAATGGATATAATTTTTCTTCTATCATCAATTCGGGTTTTATCTTGATTTTATTTTCTTTATCAACTTCAATTGGATTATTTTCCATTTCTATATATTTGGACAATACAATAGTTATCTTTTATCAAATCAATAATCGAAAAAACCTTTTACCTCTAACTGATTTATGACTTTAAATTTATGCCCGGATGTTTATCTATTTAAAACTATATCGCCTATCAATTTAAAAACAAAACCTATTCCACCAATGGCTCCTATTGCTAATAATACTAATCTAAGATGGGTAAAATAGTCATCTTTATCTGTTTTTTTTGCTAATTTTAAAGTTTGAAATATTTCTATTATTCTTCTTTGAACTAGATTTGGAATGGATGATAACAAATTATTTCTGTTTTTTTAAGGTTTTTATTATTATTTTAACATTTCTAATTTTTTTTGTGAATAGTGAGAATTGTTAGAGATAACCAAAAAACTAATAGGAATTTAAATTAGTTTGAAGAATATAACTGGGTTCTTTATCGGTTCTTTGCATTTCCACAAAAGTTTCAGTAGTTTGAATACCTTCGATTTTACCTATTCTTTCTATGACTACATTATGTAATTCTTCTAAAGTTCTTGCATATATAGTTAATATGATGTCAAAACGACCCGTAACTTCTATGAGGGATCTAACCTCTGGAATTTTCAACAATTCGAAATGAATGGGTTCTTTTAATTTAGGATCTCTATTGATACCCACAGTAGCTTTTATATTAATTCCCAGTTGTGACTCATTTATAATGACTGTAAATTTTTTAATAAGCTCTCTTTTAGTTAATCTTTTTATCCTACTATATAAAACAGATGAATTTATGTTTAATTTCTTACTTAACTGAGGGATTGAAATACTTGCATCTTTAGTTAATTCGGATAATATTTTCATATCAAGTTCATCAAATCTTTGCAAGTTTGACTCATTTTTATACATATTATCTGCATTAATAAATGTAATTAAAAAATTATAAAAAATACAACTTTTATAAAAAACTATTAAATATCATTTTCAATTTTAGTAAATAATATATTATTATGGCTTTTGTTTTCTTATTATGTTTGGAATGTCTAAAATTCGTCCAGGTACTTTTGTTTTTGTAGTAAAACGTGACGAAATTTCAAATTTTATAATTATTGGGAGAATTATGGCTGAAAACGATAACAAAAAATATGTTGTTAAAGGAACTTTTTTTAGACCTGTAGGATTGATTGAACGAACAAAATTAGGACGAGCCCAAGGAAAACCCGTAGAAGCACTTAATAATCCTGACCCAAACAATTGTGTATTTTTAATATTGGATAGAGTTGATACTAATGTGTATAATGATTTAATTGATGCAAAGTATGATAAAATTTTTCCTATCAATGAGAATCGTTATTTTGTTTTAGACGGATGGATAAAAGAAGGTTTTTCCGATATTTTTAGTAATTTTTTTAATTCATCATCCCAAGATGAAAAAATAGAAGCAAGGAATGTTATAATTAAAAAAATGAATTCTCTTATATCCCCTGAACTGAAAGAACATGTATATGCAGTAGCGCGAAGTTCTAGAATTTTATAAAGTTTTATATTAAGGTCAAAGCAAATTTTCATTTATCATGGAATACGTATATGCTGCTTTACTATTGCATAAATTAAAGCAAGATATTAATGAAGATAATATAAAGAATGTGGTTAAAGCCACTGGAGTTACCCCTGATGATATTAGAGTTAAATCACTAGTTGCTGCTATGAGCGAAGTAAATATTGATGAAGCATTAAAAGCTGCACCCATAGCTTCTGCACCCATAGCTTCTGCTGCACCATCAACAAGTGCTGGATCTGCTACTGAAAAAGAAGAAGAGAAAAAAGAAGAGAAAAAAGAAGAAGAAGCCTTGGAAGGTCTCTCTTCACTATTCGGTTAAATTTTTCCAATTTTTTATTGTTTATCTGATAGATTATACATCTCGTTGTTTTATAATTATTTGAAAAAAGTAAAAAATTAATTAAGACGATATACTTTAATAACGATATAAATTATCCTTTTAAAATCTATAATGTATAGAAAAATAATTAGTTGTTGGCTTTATAGCCTCTTGATTCAAGTTGGCGAGATAAATTATCTGCTATCGAATTAGCTTTTGCTATCACCAATTCAGTAGTATCAGGTGATAAATATCCAGACTCTGTTGATAATGATATAGCCTGCTGCTTTGCTTTTAGTAATATTAATGGTAGAGATTCTTTATTAAAGTATACTGCTTCTACTGATAATGTCAATGCCTCTTGATATGATTTAACTATCTCTTGGATATAGTCTTGAAGGATAATCTTTAGATCTTTTTCTTTAAATTCTAATCCTTCTGCAATTGCATAATTAACTGCAATTCCAGCTTCTATTGGTTTGATGTCTAATTTACTTAAAAGTGCAGCCAATTTTTGTGATATTGAATCGCCCGTTTTTGCAACCACAGTATCTTTTGATACCCAAATTGTACCTTGATCTATTTTTGTTGGAACTTTTGATTCTTTAAATTCAGATAGTACTGGACCCGGATTAATTCCTGTGTTTCCTGCAGGAATGACAAGGTCATTGGGTGCGATATCTCCACCTTTGGCAGCCAAAAATATTTTATTTTTATCAAATGTAAGGTTTAATTTGAAAGGATTGATATTGGTAAACATTAATGCACATTGGCCTTCTAACTCTTTGTTAAGAAATTCTAATCCTTTTACATCGTTAAAAATTTTTTCAAATGATCTTTGAGCTACTTTGTTTTTTATTGTAATTATCTTAATTTCATTCCTGAACTTTTTCCTTATTGACATTAATTGTGCTGATCTTACTTTGGTCATTTTAGATAAGGCAATTACATTATATGATTTGGCTAATGTTTGAAGATCTTCATATAATTTTATTTTTTTTTTAGGATAACTAGTTCTATTAACTCTTTTTACAGTAGCAGTAGTTGTTTGACTCATGTGTTTTCACTTTTTGATTGTTTGTTTAAGCTATTCATTTTGATAGCTTTTCCCATTGTGAATTTAATTACTGTATTTCTAAGATTTTTATCGCCTTGTGGCAATTTTTTTTCTATCGCTGATATTACAGCATTGGCATTTGCTACTAGTTGATCATCGGTTAAAGTTTCGTCGCCTATTTTAGTTGACATATTTAATTGATTTTTTGATCGAATTCTTGTTGATGATCTCAACCTAGAGGCAATGTTTTCTATTGGAGCTCCATATGGTAAAGGTGTAGGCATTTTGCCTTTTGGTCCTAAGAATTGACCCAAAGAACGTCCGACTGATGACATAAGACTTGCATCTGCTAGGAAAAAATCATGAGAACGAACTATTTTTCTTGCATCTCTTTTATTAGATCCTAATCTATCAAGTGTTTCAGGTTCCATTACTGTTTCAACACCTGCTCTTTTGGCTCTCATTCCCATATCGCCGGCGCCTAGCACACATAATGTGGCTCCTTTTTTTGTTGGATTTGGTAATACTACTGTTTCGTTTAGACTGAATCCTTTTTTCACGTCAATGTCTTTTAATACCAATGTTAATTCTGCTGACTGAGTAAATTTTCTCTTAGGCGTCGCTTCTCTAGCTCTCTTTACAAGCGCATTTAACTGCTCATTGTTAATCATGATTATATATTGTAAATCATGTAATGGCCATTTAAAATCCTTTTTACAAATTTAAAAGTCCTCTATTCATTTAAAAATATTCTTAAATTCCTGTAGGTTAATAAGGATTAAAATATTGAAAATTAATATTGTTTATTTATTTAAGTAAAAAAAAGAAAAAAAATTATTTTTATTGATGATAATGATCTATTGAATCTAAAGTTGGGTGGTGCTCGCTTTCATTTTTAATAGCTTCAGTTACTTTTTTCCATATTTTTTTCTCAAATTCGTATGCCATTATTACACCTACTGTAGCACCTGCAGCAAGACCTACGGGTCCACCTATAACCAATCCTGCTACACCTGGAATTAACAAGCTCCCAAACCATGACCCTGATGCTACCTCTATTGCATAATCATTCGGTTCGCCTGTTATTGAAACATGAATTTCTCTTAATGCGCCTACAATAACCTTTGGCGAGTTGTTGATAGCAATTATACTCCTTAAAGGTACGCCGTTGAGAAATCCTTTATATTCTGATACTATTTTTAAATTATGTTCTTGGTTGAGTGTATCTTTTATAATGTTATAAATTTTGTCAAGATTTGAATTAAGATTTTTATAATGCTGTACTTTACTCATATTTTTAAAGAAATCAAATAATTTAATAACTTTTAGATCCTATTCCTTAAATCTATTTAATTATTATGAGTTGTTGGGTATAGCAATCAATTTGATGAAAAAGGCAGTAAAAATTGCTTTTTAATACTCCTTATGTAACTATATCTGCCAAAGCATCACCTGATGTACTGTTTTTGTTTACAAGTCCGCCTTCAATAGGAGATAATCCTTTTTCATCAAGAATCTTGTCTAATATTGTCAGATCATAAATGTTTGATAAATCCGGTCGTTCTTTTACTTTACCTAACATTCCGAGATCATATGCATCATTGGCATCTTTAAATAATGATAACTTTACTGGATCGAATGTAAATTCCAATTTTGTCAATGCATTTGATAATATCTCATTTGAAATTGTTTTTCCGGTTAATTTTTTAAGTTCAACATTAAATTCATTCAAGGCTTTTTCTTTATTTTTATTTATCCATAAGGTTTCATCTACATTTGCTTCAAGAAGCTTTTTTATAACATCTGGATTTTCTTTCAAATAATCTGTCCTTACTATAATATTTGCGGTAACAAATTTACCCTTAGGGGGCCATAAACTGCGTTCATCA
>JAICXY010000161.1 GCA_025934495.1 Candidatus Nitrosocosmicus sp. | reverse complement strand
GTCTATTGCTATACCGTGAGGATTAGAAAACTGCCCATTTCCTGAACCACTAGATCCCCATTGTTTGATGAATGTACCATTGTTGTCAAACTTTTGTACACGATCATTATTAGAATCAGCCACATACACATTTCCCGATGAATCTATTGCTATACCGTGAGGATTAGAAAACTGCCCATTTCCTGAACCACTAGATCCCCATTGTTTTACAGGATGATATGATTTGGTAAAAGAAGATGATGATATAGATTGTACCAGACTTGTCTGAGAAGTAGGAAGCAAAATAATAACCAATAATATAAAAGAAATAAAAATTTCCATCAATATAATAGAAAAATCTAAACTTTGTTTTTGCATGTCTATTTTTATTAAGTTTATCTTGGCTTTAAGTATCATCCATAAAAAATATGATTTACAATATTTTATTAACCGGTATATATATAATTATTCCAATGCATGAATTTTATTTCTTTTGAGATAAGCTTTACTAACCTATCCCTTTGAGGACTAATTGATCAGAACAATTCCTATGGAGCCCAAATACGCATATTTTAAGTTTGCGTACACCTTCTTCAGTGTTGGTCATTATCAATAACATTTTTTCCAAGGTATCGTCTCCTATCACCTGACCATTATCCTCGATTTGTCGAGGATTGTGTACATCCATATCAAAAAAAGCCTTTATCATAGCACCTCTCCAGAATCTAATTGATTGTATATCTTTTTCTTTAAAATCCTCATATGATGCAGATATAAACAATATTTTTTCTAATCTCATTATCTTTGCCGGTTTTTACGGAACCTTCTTTAAATTCTGGTAGTAGAATATTTTTTAATGATTCAGTATTTAGTTCAGTGGTAATCAAACCATTCCTTCTTTACCTGCGAATTTCGCTGTTTTAGGACTCACTCATAGCAACAAGATATAAAGGAATGGGATTATTTGGTTTGATTTAGAGATTAGAATCATTTATCCAATAACATTCACATTTAAGTGACACTCATCTTCAGTCCACAGTTTTTCCATAATTTGTACCGCTTCTTTTAACCTTTTTAATCTTTCCAAAGAAGATGGTTACATTTTTCCGGTGGAAACTTTATTAAGAGATTCTTAATCCCTAATCCCAAAAAATACTCGATTTAGAAAAATATATCCAAGTGTTGCAAATAACTGTGCAAATGCAGCAAAATTATATCTAAGTATTGGGGCAGTTACACCTGTCCCAATTACTAGATTATTTGTTTTAGATACACCAGACACAATTCATGGCCACGAGACAGCACCCAAGCCACCACTATGCTACCATAGTAATAATGGTCACTTGACATAATCGCTCAATTCCATTTTCATCCATAACAATTGCATCATTTAGTAAATCGATTGGATTTACTTGTTCATGTGCTGCTGCTGCTTGAATGCTAATTTTTACCATTTTTATATCATTTTCAAACCACTAGATAACACATACATTTTTATATTGAACTGTAATATTGATTTTCAACTCCATTAATTTGCAAATTAGATTTCAGGATTATTCTTTGCATTTTTTTTAACAGAAAGTCCATACATGCATCATTGTTAAGAATAATTAAAATACTATTTCATAAATAGGTTTAATTTATCCTCAAATCCATTTATTGTTTTTATTATCAAACTTGTGCTAAATTCTATTTACCTTTTTGTTTCAGACCAGATACTAATATTATTATACCAATTATGATCATCAAAGTTCCAACTGCTTCAAAGGAAATACCCAAAGTAAGGAAATCAGGGATCTTGTTACAAGTATTAGGATTTAATTGGTTAAAAGCACCAGGAAGTGAATTACATATCTGGATATTCTTTGTCTGATTGATATAAACAAATAAACCATAACCCGCTCCAACTAAACCAAATAATATCAAGAAAATTCCCACTAAAATTTTACTTGTAACCGAGACCATTTATTTCACCAATAAAGCAATCCACTAATGTTATAAATGTATATGATGTATAAAATGGCCCTGTTAACAGCTCTGCAAGGTGTTGCATAGTTGCATTTGTAAACAAAGAGCAAGTATTTCTCACAAACAAAATAATCGTGCAATAGTTTATTTGATAATAGCACATAAAAAAATTACATCAAGTAAAACAACTACAACAAATATTTTACATTAAATATTACCGATGTATTTACACAATATTAACAGAGCATATAAAATTGATGTTTATAAATTATCATATAGTATACAAAAGAACATTTACCCAGAAAAAGAAATTTAATTCATAATAAAAACCAATTCGATTAAATTTGCTTTTTTTCTATTATTATATTATTTCTTCAGACATGATATACGCATTGGCAATGTTAAAGAAATAATCATTCGATCAAATATTTTTGCCAAAGCACTATTCCTAATGAGCATTAAGTTATACACACCAACATTCTCCAATTATCTTCGGATATAAAGTAATTATTAAAATTTGGCTATTTGTAATTAATCAAAGAAAATTAAAACTATCAAAAAGGTTATTTCATTCCATAAATAGCAGGGAGATTCCGTATCTTACACATAATGATAAAAAATATCAAAGCCAACCAAACTTTTCCTATAACTTTTCACCTTTTGAAACCATCAAATCAAAATGGGAGGTATATACATTAAATTATATCAATATCCATTGAAAAATGTCTATATAGAATTATTGTTGTTAGAAAATTGCATATAATCTTTAATTAAATTTTGCAGATTATAAAAATAAAAAGCAAAGGATAAATCAAAACTAAAAGATATATTAATTATTCTATTATGTAATAGAGCATATGTTTTTTAAAACTTTTACAATTAATAATACAATACATTCAACAACAACAACAACAACAACAACAGCAATTGTTATCATAATCTTGGTAATAACAGGATTATTATCAAATATTCCCCTAGTCTATTCGCAGTCCACATCAGAAATACAAAAAAATTATAAAAATTTTTTAAAAGGTGAAACAGACTGGTATGACGACATTATCTCCGCAGCGCAAACGGTTATACAAATCATCTACAATGCAACAAAATAATAAATATTGATGCTCTTGTAGCGATTAACAAATTAGATCTTTTTATCCAATGGTAGCTGTATTTAGATAATTTGGAATAAATAGAAACTATAGGCATTATTAATTACACTAGTGATAACAAATATCAAATATTCCATCGCTAGTAATTTGAGCATAATTTTTAAGAACAACGACGTGATAAATTGCACAATAGTTATTCGACCTTTAAATATAAAATTAACTATATTAATGGTTCGATTAATTAGAGTATGTCATAAAAGATTATCCGTTATTTATTTTTATCAATTCAAATTGTAAAATTAAAATTATATTTAAATAAAATTATCCTAAAACTAATTGTTAAATCTATAGGTAACAGAGCCTCGGCAATAAAAAATATTTCAAAAGTAGTTAACGACCTATAAGTTTAACTGCAGGTAGAATAAATATCAAAGTTATTAATCCGCCTATCAACCATGCAATAGAATAACCAAAATATTTTACAATAATTGAAAATACAAAAGGCACCCAACATGCCCCAAATAATGACAGGCCATTAATAAAACTTACAGATAAAGTTTCATAACAACCTTGTCCAAGTTTTAGTGTTGTCATTTCTCTTGCTTTGCTATAGGGAACAACAAAACCTCCGGATATAAAAATACCTATAGATATAATTGAGAAAACTATAACATATATATTTTCTAAAGAAAAAAAAGCGAGACTAAAAGAAACAATCAAACCACAAACAATTAACAAGATTATTCCTTGATTACTGTGCGATCTTTTTGTAGTTCTATCGTAAATTATGCCAAAAATAGGGGCAAAGATAACATTAAAAATCATTGCAATACCACCAACAAGACCTGCAAATGACGGATTGGAATGTAGATCGTTTTTTAAATACAATACAATAAATGTAGAGACTAAATTCCAACCTATTTGTACTCCAAGTAAAGACAAACCTATAGTGATCATTGATTTATTGATTAAAACCATCCTTAAATCAGATAATTTTATCTTAAAAACTGATTGTGTTTTTTTATGTTTTTTATGATTTTGGAGCGAGAATGAGTGTTTGAGTGGATTACTTAACAAAACATGCCAAGAATACCTATATTTATAACCATGATTTTCCTGATCGCTTGATATTCCTTTTTGTCTTAGTAGATAAAATAAAAATAAACCACTTATGATTCCCAGCATTCCACTAATAATTAAACTTATTCTCCATCCAATAATCTGTGCAATTAATATCCATCCAAATAAACCCACCAATCCCCCCAGTGAATGAGCAGAATTTAATATTCCGATACCTAAACCATCCGAACCTTTGCCTAGATAGGTTGAAATTAAAACAACACTAGGTCCAAAGAAAAATGCCATACCTACTCCTACTATACATCTTAGAATCACCATTTGAAATAAATCTGTAGCCATGCCACAAAGAAGAGATGCTATAGATAATATCATTAATCCAGAAAATGCTAGTTTCTTTGGATCGTATTTTGCAGCAAGAATTCCTGCAGGAATTTGGAATATACCAATACCAATTAGAAAACCGGCTGTAATTATTCCTAGCATAGATATATCTCCTTTAATATCAACCACTATAAAATAAAAAACGGATGAGAAGTTAAACCAATTTATTGCATAAATTACTCTTGCAAAAATTAGTGACATAATAGGAAGAGAAAGTATTCTGGTAAATGATGACACTAGAAAAAAAGGTAATTAAATTCATTATTATTATTGTTATGCTTTTTAATTTAGATTTAATTTAAATATAAATATACATCACATTAAATAGATTTAAAATTGTACTTCATGATAATGATTGGAATGTGATTTATAATAATTAGTAATATAAATAATAATAATGATAATATCTACAGACAATCGGATGATGAAAAAATGTCTTCCACCGATAATTATAAAGACATTTTTACAAAAGTTTATTATGGTTCAAAAGATGCGCATAACGCAATTTTACAATTTATACAGAGAGCAAGAATTAAAATAGACTCCTGTGCAAGTTCTATAGCTCCATCTGTAATTATTGAAGTTGATGCGATAAAGAAAAAAAGAATAGATGCTGTTGAAAACAAAGGCATCAAACTTAGATATGTAACCGAAATAACAAAAGACAATATTAGGTATGTTAAAGAGATGCGCTCTTTTTCTGAAATTCGACACTTGGATGGATTAAAAGGAAACTTTGAGGTAGCAGATGAAAAAGAGTACGTTGCTGTTGCAACATTGTATAAAGGACAATCTATGCCCCAACTAATTTTCAGTAATCTTGCTGAAATTGTAGAGCAGCAGCAATTTATTTTTGATAGTTTTTGGAACAGAGCAATACCTTCAGAGCAAAAAATAAAAGAGATAGAAGAGGGGATAGTACCACCGATTACAACAGTATTTTCCGATCACAAAACAGCACTGGAAAAGGAATATAATATGATAAAAAATGCTACAAAAGAGATACAAATACTATATTCAACAGTTAACGCATTTCATTTACAGGCAAATACTAGTATCCTACAACTTTTAAAAGACATAGCAAAGCAAAACAATGATTTAAAAATCAGAATACTTACACCAATAGATTCATCAATTAAGAAATTTCTATCCCTACACTTTTTAGATAAATATTACAGCAATATCCAAATCCAAGATATTGCACCTAGTTTTAATATCAAAATAAAAACACTAGTTGTAGATAGAAAAGAATCATTAATTATGGAACTAAAACACATGAGAGAAGAAAAAGTAACGGCTTCTATAGGATTTTCAATTTAC
>JAICXY010000049.1 GCA_025934495.1 Candidatus Nitrosocosmicus sp. | reverse complement strand
TTATGTGGCTGTAAATCCACAAACTAATATGATATATGTTACTAATAATAATAATTTAGATAATTCAGTTTCGATAATAGATGGTAAGAACAATAGTGTGGTGAAGACTGTCAAGGTAGGTTTGTATCCAGAGGGTGTGGCTGTAAATCCACAAACTAATATGATATATGTTGCTAATTATGGAGATAATACCGTATCAGTAATAGATGGTAAGAACAATAGTGTGGTGAAGACTGTTAATGTAGGGGGGAAACCAACATTTCTATCCATTAACTCAAATACCAACATTGTATATGTGCCTCTTTATAATATTCGCGATGTCGCCGTTATAAGCGGATTTGTAAATGCTGTAATAGATGATAAACATATGGAAGGTGCTCCAGAGGCTGCGGCGGTAAATCAAAATACTAACATGGTTTATGTAGTCAATCAAGCTTCTAATATAATATCAGTATTTAAGGGATCTATATCAAATAATACCATATTTGTAGGTGGAAATCCAGATGCTGTGGCTGTAAATCCACAAACTAATATGATATATGTTGCTAATAATAGGGATAATACAACCTCGGTAATAGATGGTAAGAACAATAGTGTGGTGAAGACTGTTAATGTAGGAAGGAATCCAGTTTATGTGGCTGTAAATCCCCAAACTAATATGATATATGTTGCAGATAGGGAAGATAATACTGTATCAGTAATAGATGGTAAGAACAATAGTGTGGTGAAGACTGTTAAGGCAGGTAGGAATCCAGATGCTGTGGCTGTAAATCCACAAACTAATATGATATATGTTACTAATAATAATAATTTAGATAATTCAGTTTCGATAATAGATGGTAAGAACAATAGTGTGGTGAAGACTGTTAAGGCAGGTAGGAATCCAGATGCTGTGGCTGTAAATCCACAAACTAATATGATATATGTTGCTAACTACAATTCAAACATGACTTCTGTTATAGATGGCAATACAAATTTGCTTATTAAACCTATACCTGTAGGGGAGAATCCAGATGCTGTGGCTGTAAATCCCCAAACTAATATGATATATGTTGCTAATTATGGAGATAATGCAACCTCGGTAATAGATGGTAAGAACAATAGTGTGGTGAAGACTGTCAAGGTAGGTGGGAATCCAGAGGGTGTGGCTGTAAATCCACAAACTAATATGATATATGTTGCTAATTATGGAGATAATACCGTATCAGTAATAGATGGTAAGAACAATAGTGTGGTGAAGACTGTTAATGTAGGTAGGAATCCAGTTGATGTGACGGTAAATCAAAATACAAGCATGGCATATGTATCTAATATGGATTATGGCACTGTTTCCAAGATAAGTTAACAAAACCGACAATATTGTACTAGTTAGTATAAATATCAAAACTACACCTATAGATAAGCAACAACCAAAAGAAACAAATTTATCTCATCATTCTTAGACGAAGCATTTATTTTTTATAATCCTTGATGCAAGATTTGATCGAAGAGAATAATAAGCCAGTTGTGAATAATATGTTCATATAAACAATTATACATTCTTTTGTTGAAAGCCAAAAAAAAACAAATATTCATATTGCACATATATTTGACGGCAATACATTTATGGTTTGTGCAACTCAATTTTATCGTAATTGCATATCAAATTCAGGTCAATTCAATGAAGTATAATCAGAATTCGTAATATGATAACAAAATTTAACATTAAAAACAGATTTCGGATTCATGTAGAAGACATACATTTATTGTATTTCTAAAGAAATGGACATAAAATTTTTCTAAATGCTATTTGTCCATGGATAAGATTAGTCGTATATTACCAATAGAAAAAACAAATAATACAAAGGGTTGTTCAATAATTCCATTTAGATAATATAAATAAATGAACATTCACATCAGAGATATGTTTTACCAATATACAATTTTAATGCTTTGAAATTAAACATTAAATACAAAAGTTTAATGATAGAAATCATAAAAATATATAGAATAGAAAATACTAGATTTTACATCCATATCTAAACTTAATATATTATCTGTACCATAATATATAACAATATCTTTTCCAACAACAATACATTTTTTTAATAACAATAATTCTTTGATTCAAATAACCTTTTAATTTATCAAAATTATTATATTGATTTGAAAGATTTGTAATACTTAAGAAAAAATGAAAGATATTTCATAATTCGAGTTTTGAAATACTATAATCATAAATAAAGTAGGAATATCCAAATATATTTTTCTAAAAATTTTAACACTATATGATAACTGCACCAATTCAAAATAATTCTCCATATTCTTTTGCTATCTTGTAAATAGATTTTCTGAATCTATAATGTCTTCATAAATTTAATCTCAAAACCAAATAGAACAAATATGATAAATTATTTGTCAGATAATTATCTAAACGCAAAAGCTATCAATATTCTTTGGATTTATCCATCTATTCTCAATTTCATTGACCAAAACAAAATTAATAGTTTGCAAAAAGAGGTTAAAGTTCAAATAAAGTGGTGAATACTATTACGGTAGGAAAGAATCCACAAGAGGTAACTGTTAATCCAAATAACAATATAATATATGTGACGGACTCTAATGATTGCACAGTCTCAATTATAAACAGTAGTTCAAAAAATAATGTGGCGAATACCATTAAAGTAGGAAAGATTCTGGAAGGTGTAACTGTTAATCCAAATAACAATATGGTATATGTCGCAAACTTTGGAAATGACACAGTTTCTAGAATTAGTATCCATGACCAACAATAATGACATCAAATCAATTTTAATTAATAAACAAGAAATTATGGCAAGTATATAATAATACACAATTACAGATTATTATAACAAGTATCATAAATAATCTTTTTTAACACACCAGATTCATTAATAAAATTATTTTAAGGATGATAATAAATATTATTTATTGATTTACAGATTTGGTTTTTTATATACTAAAAAGTAGCATATTTCAAAACTCGAGTTTTGAAATACTTTATAAATTGAATAGAAAGCAATATTTGTAAAATAACTAAAACAAATACCAAAATAGATAAGAAATCATTAGATAAAAAAGATAAACAATCTGTATGGCATTTATATACTCAAATGAAAACTGGGAGTTACAGAACAACAAAGCAATATCAAAAGGAGAAGGTTTTTATCTCAAAGACCCTGATGCTAACAAATATCTTGACGGCATTGCAAATATGTGGTGCTATGCATGGAGACACTAGCAAAATGAAGGTTCCAATGCAATGATTGTGCAAAAAAAACTCGGCAACACTACATTTTTTGGTCTAGCAAATGAACATTCCATAAACCTTGTTGAAGAACTTATAACATATTACTTTATAAAAGAAATGGCTAAATTAAATACAAAATTCATTTGATAATATAAATAGAGAGAGAAAAATAATTTACTTCTTTATTGATGAGTTACTAAATTGTTGGTCTTGGTATGGAGTTTTAAATGTAGAATTGTTAGGGGCAGCAGTATTATTAACCACCTTTTGTACTGGTGCATGTACTGCCGATTGAGACGAAGAAGCAGCGGGTGCTGGAGCAACTACCTGTGCAGGATGGGGAAACATCCATCCGAAAAGAGCTTGACCTATAAAATTACCCATTATAGATGACATTAGCATACTACCAAAGCCTCCTAATCCACCTCCGCCAAAACCTCCACCAAAAAAGCCGGAGCGAGGTTGTTGTTGAAACTGAGACTGCGGTCCTTGGGGCTGGAAATTATTCTGAGGATTGTTGCTTCCACTACTACCTGATGATGATGAAGGCGTTGATTGTTTTGATGCTGGTCCAGTTGTTTCTTGTGGTGGAGGAGATATTTTTCCTGAGGGAGAAGTGGTAAATGTCTTGCCCTGACCTGTGCCTAAAGGAACAGATTGAGAACTAAAGCTTTTTCCACCTCCTCCTCCAAATCCACCAAAGCCTCTAAAGCCTCCACCTCCAAAGCTACCAAATCGGGCATCTGCTTGTGAATAAATTGAAGTTGTTAATATCAAAATTAATGCAACTGTAATTAAAATTTTGAACATAAACTATATACGCATTCGCTTTATAAAAATTCTCCTTTACAGATGTATTTTACAGATTTTTATCTATTATTCTTTTCTCATATTTGTTGTTATTAGTGTTGATATTCGTAGTCGTTCTCTGATATAAACACCTCAATTCTTTATACAGAGTCGCCTTTGATATTCCAAGGTCCCTTGCAATTTTCACCCGGGATTTATTCTGGGCAAGCATCATAATGAGATTGTCTTTATCAAGTTCCTTCTTTGGTCTACCTATTACCTTTCCAACTGATTTGGCTCTAGATATACCATCTTTTGTTCTCTGAACTAGCATTTCTCGCTCTCTTTCAGCAACCCATGTCAAAATCCCTATCATTAGCTTTCTCACACTGGGTTCTGTCATCTGTAAAAAGGATTCCCTTGGGGAGCACGATATTAAAGGAGCATACGCTTCTATCGCCTTGATTGCATCAAGGGTATCCCAAAAAGTGCGTCCAACCCTTGATAACTCATAAATCAAAATAGCATCTACTGTTTCATCTTTTACAATTTCAAGCATATCGACAAATCCTTTTCTTTTAACAGCGGGAACCTTACCGCTTATAGCAGAGTCTTCAAAATATTCTAATATTTGAAATTCATGGTCATCAGCCCATTTTTGCATGGCCAATTTTTGATTTAATACTGTCTGCTCTTCAGTACTTACGCGCAGGTATGCAAAAGCATATTTCACCACAATAATTCTTCTAGTCTCTATTTTATTTTTCAGAATATCAACTATAATTAACAAATAGTTCAAAAAAGGTAATCTTACTTTTTGAACTCCATATTCCAAAACCAGCAATTTAAAGGTAAAAGAATAGGGCTACTTTATAGACGGTCTTAAAACCGGTCGTTTTTCATACAGTTTAATAATTGAAAATTAATAACGAAAACCGGCAACTTCAGATAATAAAAAAATATATCATCTGAATTTAAAACAGAAATTTATATCAAATAAAATCTAATTAATCAAATATTTATCAAAAAATAACCAATATATTTACACTAAGCAACAAAACATAATAAGTATTTAAAATTCAAAGAAGAAAGAATAACAATAACAGAAATGAACAAATTTATATTTTTTTACTCTAACAATCATAAAAATAGCATGATCAAATTAAAAATTTCACGTAAAGTAATTATAAAAATCTATCATATATTTTATCTTTTGATAAGCTTCAATAGGAATATTTAGTTGAAGTTTTTTTTCACATAATCAAAGTCCATAGGTGGAAAAAGGCCATATTCAATATTGAAAGCATTTCTCAAAATACATGGCCGATTTGTTATCCAACACTCATAATCTTCAGAATTTTTTTATTTTAATTATGTATTTTACAAAAGGGTTACCTAAAGATTCGTTTTTTAGATTATCAAAATTATAAAGGATTGCACTTGGTGCAGTATATATCCCTTCGAAGATACCTTTATCATGCCATTCGCTTACCTCATCAATTGTAGGGCCAATTATCATATTATATCTGGAATTAAAAAGAAATTTTCCATGACCTAAATACCTGATAAAAAATTTGATTTTGAATTCTGTAGCAACTAAATAAGTGGAAAAATAACTGGCCCTTTTTAAAGCAAAGTTTATTTCGCCTTCAAATATACATATTAAAGTATCAGAAAATGGAAATATATAATCATTAAAGCTTCCAGTAGTATTTCTTATATCGTTAATAAAACTATAGGCAAGGCGAATTGTATCACGAATAAATAAATGATTTTTCATAGATTTTATTTCGCCAATTTCCTTTTGTTCCCAAGGCAGCTGCAACTACAATTGCACCCTTCCTTAATTCAACCAATTTAAATTTCAGATACCAATATTACCAACTAATTTATATTTTGAAATATCTTTTTCATCTACCCGTACAATGAAACATATCTTTTCATTTAACATATCCATAAAATGTTATGTATAGACAATATTTTTAGTTTGAATTGATTAACATAATAAGCAAGGTAAGATCATCAAATGTTTTAAATTAATAATAGATAAAATTCTAATTAAATAATTCAATGTTTTTTTCATCAACTTCTTAAACCAAATAACAAAGATAAAGATAATCATAACAATTAGAATAGCAGAGAAACATATCAATGAATATACAACAAAAATAAACAAATTCTTGCTTCAAAGACAAAATAGCCGACCTAAAATACCAAAACAAATATTCTAGTATGATTAAAAGTGATTATTAAATGATGAGAGGAGATTCTACATTCATTCATGAAAAAATGAATCAAGTATTATCCGGAAATAAAATAAATTTCGATGAGGCACTCAATCTTATAAATTCAAATGATATATTAACTCTTTCAGATTGTGCAAATAACATAACAAAATCCTTTAATGGAGACTTTATAGACGTAGAAAAATTAATAAATGCAAAATCTGGTAGATGTCCAGAGGATTGCTCTTTTTGCGCACAATCATCTTTTTATAATACAGATATAACCAAGTACCCATTATTAGACCCTGACAATATATTTTCTCAAGCAGAAAAAGCTAAAGAAGAAGGTGCAAATAGTTTTTGCATCGTATGTGCGTACCGATCGCCACCAGAAAAAGAGTTTAAACAAATCTGTAAAACAATTGAATTAATTAAAAATAAAATAGATATCGATGTCAATGCATCATTAGGATTTTTAACAAAAGATATGGCTCATACTTTAAAAGCATTAGGCGTCAAAAGATATAATCACAATCTTGAAACAGCCGAAAGTTTTTTTAAAAAAATATGTACAACTCACACATATCAAGATAGAATAAACACGGCAAAAATCGCAAAAGAAGTTGGACTGGATCTTTGCAGTGGAGGTATATTGGGAATGGGAGAAACTATAGAGCAAAGAATAGAATTGGGATTTGCATTAGAAGCAATTCACCCTGACGAGGTTCCAATCAATATTTTGATAGGAAGAGAAGGTACACCCATGTTTGGTTTTAATCCTATCAGTCCAGAAGAGATCATAAAAACAATAGCCACATTTCGATTTATAATGCCAAAGACAATAATCAAGATAGCCGGCGGCAGAGAAGTTCACTTAAAACATAATGACAGAATAATATTAAAGGCTGGTGCAAATGGAATAATAACCGGAGGATATTTAACCACAAAAGGAAATAAAGCATCAGAAGATCTTCAAATGATTAAAGAGATTGGTCTTAAATCAAGATAACACCTTATTTTATAAAAATATATTAAAAGATCTAGATTACAACGATCTTTTTAGAGAAATAAAAACATTTGATGTCCAAAAGAATAGTTTAAAGTACAAAAATTCAACCGTTAAAAATTTTTCATCAAATGATTATTTAGGATTATCAAAAAACCAAATAATACTAGATAGAGTAAACAAATTAAAAATACGACAAATTTCACAATGTAGTTCTCAATTAATTTCAGGAAGCTCGTCTAAAATAAAGAATCTTGAAAAAAACTTATCACTACATCGCAATGTTCAATCATCTTTAATTTTTCCAAATGGATATATGGCAAATCTAGGTGTTCTAAGTGCATTAGGTGATAAGGACACCATAATTTTTAGTGACAAACTAAACCATGCAAGTATAATTGATGGGTGTAAACTTTCTCATAGCAAAATTGAAATATTTCAACACAATGATTTCTTAAATTTAGAAGATTTAGTAAAAAAATCAAAATTTAAAAGAAAAATCATAATAACTGAAGGGATTTTTAGCATGGATGGAGATTTTTCAAATTTAAAAGAGATATCAAAAATTGCCAAAGAGAATGAATGTATACTGATAGTAGATGATGCCCATGGAGACTTTATCATAGGAAACGAAAATAAAAAAAATTATGCTGGAACTCCTGATTTTTTTAACATTAACGAACAAATTGATATTCATATAAGCAGTTTAAGTAAAGGTCTAGGTTGCTTTGGAGGATACGTTGCGAGTTCGGAATTAATTTCTAAATATTTAATCAATAAATCTAGACCATTTATATTCACTTCAGCAATACCAGAATTTCTTTGTGAACTAGCAAATATTTCCTTAAAAGTATCAAAAGACGGTACGCTTCAAAACAAACTATACTCAAATATTGATTATTTTCATAAAGTTATAGGCGAGTACCCTCATTATGAAGTTCAAAAAAGAAGATTCAGTCCTATAATTCCTATAATAATAGGTTCAGAAAAAAAAACTATCGAGATTTCAAGGAGACTATTAAAAGATGGATTTTTTATTCAAGCCATCAGGTATCCCACAGTAAAAAAAAATAAGGCAAGATTAAGAGTATCGATTTCAGCAGAACACAAAAAGAAACAGATTAGAAATTTAATTCACTCATTAAATAAAATCACCAAAGCAATTTGATCTTTAATTTTACAAATTAATAATCGATCAATTCTAATAATTTTTTAACGATATGTAATGTGTATCGAGTTTTAAAGCGGCATCAATATTATATAATTAGCATATCCGCAATATTAAATAACTATTTTGTGAAAATTATATAAATCTTATAGATTCAACACATTCACTTTAATAATTCACTTATAATTGTATCAATAATCTATTTTAAAAATCAATAAAAATTTTAGTCAATTGAAAACCGACTCTTTCTTGTTTAATTTCAATCTACCACATCTATCAAAAATACTAAATAATAAATTTTCAAAATCAATCATACATACAATTCACTCTATTTTTTTAGAGGGATACAAATCTTCTTTAAGAATTCAATTTTTAAATATCCTTCAAAATTAAGTTTAATCTCGATACCAATAAGATATATTGCAATTAAATTTATTACATATATTTCAAAACTCGAGTTTTGAAATATATATTGTTTGTTTTTGTTTTTATTATTAGTTGTATTACTATAATATTAGTTGTATTACTATAATATTAGTTGTATTACTATAATATTAGTTGTATTACTATAATATTAGTTGTATTACTATAATATTAGTTATAAGGATGGAAAAAACATCTGGGTTTACTTCATATGATATCATTTTTGGGTCGAAAAAAACAAAAACAAAAAATATATTTAATCAAATAACATCAAAAGTGTTTGAAAGGAGTAATTTTAGCCGGAGGGTTTGGAAAAAGATTAAAACCATTAACAGACAATCGTCCAAAACCAATGATTGAAATATTAGGCAAACCAATCATAGACTGGCAAATCAAGCTATTAGCAAAAAATAATATCAGAGAAATAATAATTTGCGTAGGATATCTAAAAGAACAAATTATAGATTATATTGCAAGCGGAAACAGATTCAATGTCAAGGTAGCTTATACAGTAGAAGAAGAACCGCTTGGGACTGGAGGGGCATTAAAAAACACATATAGTCTATTAAAAGACGAAAAAGATGGTTTTTTTATGATAAATGGCGATATTCTAACTAATATAGATTTTAAAATATTATCTAATAAAAATGAATTTAATACTTTAGCGGTAGTCCCACTAAAAAGTCCATATGGAATAGTGGATTTTGATGAAAAATTAAACGTAACGGGATTTGAAGAAAAACCAAATATAAACAACAAATGGATAAATGCAGGAGTATATTTTTTTGATCAGGAAGTCTTTAATTATCTACCAGAAAAAGGAAACATAGAAACAACAGCTTTGCCTGCCATGGCAAATCAGCAAAAATTAAAAGCAAAAAAATTTGAAAATTCTTTTTGGAAATCCATAGATTCTCATAAAGATATCGAAGAATCATCAAAAGAATTAGCTAGAACATATTCACAATTAAAATGAAATATAAAATCGGATTTAGCATTGGATCTCTTTTAAAAACAAAAAATGTTATTGATTTTTCTTCAAATATCGATAAAAATGAAAATATCGATTCTTTATGGGTCCCCGAATCTTGGGGAAAAGAGGCTTTTTCTACGTTAGGAGCAATTTCACAAGTTACTACAAAGGTAAAATTAGGAACATCAATAATTAATATCTATTCACGGACACCCGCTACAATAGCAATGGGAGCAATTTCAATAGATAATTTATCTAACAATAGAATGATAATAGGCTTGGGAGCCAGTACTTCAACTATTGTAGAAAATCTTCATGGAATTGAATATAAAAATCCATTAATTAGGATGAAAGAATATATACAATCTTTAAGGTTGCTTATTAAATCCCAAAATAAAACAAATTATGATGGAAAAATAGTAAAAATTAAAGATTTTAAGATCCTAGAAAAATCCAGAACAGAAATTCCCATCCACATTGCAGCAGTAAATAAAAAAATGATTGAACTTGGATTAAAATATGCAGATGGATTATTATTTTATTTAAGGCCACTAAATGAACTTGGAAATGTATTATCAGCTATCAAAGATAAATCAAAGTTCAATACATCACTAGTTTTGATAACTTCTGTTTCAAATAACGAACCACAAAAAGCAAAAGAAAGGGTAGCAAAAACTCTAGCTTTTTACATATCAGTAGGAAAAGTCTACTTGGATTTTCTCTTAAAAACAGATTATAAAATAGAAGTAGAAAAAATTTATAGAGACTACCATAATCATGGTTTAGAAAGAGCAACTGAAAATATATCAATAAAAATGTTAGATGATTTTGTAGTCTATGGTACAATCAATGATTGCAATAACCAAATTAAAAGATTTATTGATATGGGAATAGATTTGCCAATATTACAATTAAATCCAATTAATGACAAAAATGGGGAATTAAATTATAAGGATTTTTTAAAGTTATGAGGAAAACAACCGCGATAGATTCAGGGAATACTTTAAGATTCCAAAAAGTTTCGGATCAATCTTTACCCGAGTTAGCCTGCAAATCAATAATAAATATTTTAAAAGAAACAAAAATAGATAAAAAGGAAATAGATGGATTGATTGTTTCCTCATGTTCTACCGAACAATATTTGGGAAGCATCATATCTGAAATGATTAACATCAATCCAAAAATATCAACAAAGATAGAAAATCTATGTAATTCTGGGACAAGTGCAATTTTTTTAGCACATTCTTTAATTTCTTCAGGCATTTGTAACGCAGTAATAGTTACGGGTATTGAAAAACAAAATAGTCCTGGAAATAAGTTATTGTGGGATATTACTAGAGGTATTTACGATTTACCAATACATTGGGCATCACTCTTTGCAAAAACTCATTTTAGGTATTATAATACATCTGAAGAGGATTTGGCTTTGGTTTCGGAGAAAAATCACAAAAATGCAAATGAAAATCCTAATGCATTATTCTATAATAAAAAGTTTAGTTTTTTGGATATTATGAACTCCAAAAAAATTGTCGATCCTTTAAAAATTTTAGATTGCTGTTATCCATGCGAAGGGGCCTCTTCGATTTTACTGGTATCCGAAAAATTTGCAAAAAAATCAGAAAATCCCATTTGGATTAAAGGAATTTCACAAAATAATCAAGGTGCAAGTTTTGCAAACATCTCATCGGATTTAAGATCCGTTACTACCACTAAAACCGCTTCCAAAGAAGCATTCAATCAAGCAAATTTGAAACCCTCGGATATAGATATAGCAGAACTGCATGATGCATTCACAATATTAGAAATCATGGCATATGAAGATATTGGATTTGTAGAAAAAGGAAAGGGATCAAAATTCATTGAACAAGATAGTATTCATATTAATACTCGAGGAGGGCTGCTTGGCTGCGGGCATCCGATAGGAGCTACAGGTATTGCTCAAACTAATGAAATAATTCTTCAACTACAAGAAAAAACATATAATGGAAGACAAAGAAAAAATTGTTCAAGAGGCTTGGTTCATAACATGGCTGCTGCAGGTACATCATCAACCATTATAATTTTAGAAAAATAAATGAATTTAAAAGAAACTATATTTGAAAAGTTCAAAGATGGAATATTTTTAAATACCTTTTGTCCACATTGTAAAAAACAGATTTGGCCCCCAAGTAATAATTGTAAAGATTGTTTTAATAAAACAGTATTGAAAGAAATAGAAAATAAAGGTATTCTTTTAGAAATGTCATATTCTCATATACCAAAACAAGAAAATTTTTTTGGCATCGGAGATTTCTCCGGAATAAGAATATTAGGAACAATAGTAGAAAAAAACATCAAAGTAAATGATTCAATCACAATTTACAATATAAAAATTATCGATAATAAAATTTCAATTGAATTTGGCAATTATAACAAATAGAAAATTAAAAAAAAATAGAATAATTATTAACAAGTTTAATGTTTCAAAATGATATGGATTATGAGGGTTATCTTAGCGACAGAGAATTAATTAGCAGAGATGCATTTCATAAGAAGCAATTAAAAATTAAAGTATTAGAAATCAATGAAAATACGAGAGATTATTCTAAATATGGTGACAGAGTATTAATTAACAAAATTCTACTAATAATTCAAAATTTAGAAACCGACGAGATAGAAGAAAAAGAATTGGACATAGAAGATTTGGAAAAAAGAATGAAGAAAGAAAGATTATTTTCTTCATCTAATAGATGGATTCCCAGAAGTGATATAAGAAATAACTTTGTTGTTGGAAATAGGCATTTCTTTCTTTTATCGGATGCAATTTCATTAGACATAATAGCTTTTTAATTTTTATGATAAAGCGCCGCTGATCAGACTCGAACTGATGACCTACTGGTTAACAGCCAGTTAAGCTCCATAATTATAAATTATGAATTTGCTCTACCAAGCTGAGCTACAGCGGCACTACTTTATAAAAAAATAAAAGTATAATTAAATGTTATGTTTTTTAAATTTTTTAAATAAAACAAATTTATGTTATTTTTTAAAGACTCTTCAGATCATCAAATTAAATTGATTATTTAGAAATCGAACAAAAATAAAAAAAATAAGAAAGGAATGAATAATAAAAGAAATTATTAAACTATTCTTTAGAATATATGTATACCCCATCAAGGAATACTCTTGAATCTTTATTTTTTATTCTTGTTGCTAATTCCAAGTTAGCAGCGGTTTGAGAGACATTTTCGATATTTGGTCCTGTTACTATAACATCTTCACCCTGTACTGTAACTTTAGTATCATTACCTACAATTTTAGAAGTTCTAGAGGATCTTTCGCCAAAGAAATTTTCAACTGATACCTCCTTTCCTTTTATTTTTACAGTAATTGGAAAATGGGCAAAGACTATTTTTAATTTGTATGTAAATCCGGTGTTTGATCCCTTTATCATATTATTAATAACACTTTGTATAGTATTTACTAGAGCAAAGTCCTTTTTTCTATTACCTTGAGATGTTATAGTAATCTTTTTATCTTTTAGATCTATAACGGCAGGCATTTTGGTAAAGTCTTTTTGCACAGAACCAAATGAACCTTTTGATGTTATCAAGTTATTTTGTTTAGTAATAGAAACTGAAGAAGGTATATCAATCTCATTTACATAAAATTGAGGTTTAATAGACATAGCCTATCAATGCACCTCCTAAATTTCCTTCTTGGGCTTCATGGTGTGACATGACACCCTTACTGGTAGATACAATCAAGATACCCATATTGTATGAAGGCAAGAATTGGCGTTCCCAAAATAAATAGTTATCTTTTTTTACACTAAATCGGGGTGTAATTATTCCACATTTATTTATCTTGGCCAATAATTGAATTCGAAATTTACCAGTTCGTCCATCATCAACTTGTTCAAATTCACCTATATACCGGTACTTTTGCATAATTCGAAGCACCTCACTGGCAAATATTGAAGCAGGTAAAACAATGCATTCTCTTTTCCTTCTCATTTCATTGTTATAAAGCGTCGTAAATAAATTAGATATGACATTTAGTGCAGGCATTCATAATCACCTATTCGTATTTCCTAAATCCCAAAGATATTGCAACCTCTCTAAAACATCTCCTACATAACATTAAATTGTACGCACATATGAGGCCACTAAATGAACCACACCTTTTACACCATCTTGTACCTTTACCATGTGCAAGCTTTTTTCTACCAGTCAATTCATAATCTCTAATTTTAATTTTCATACTATATCGACTCCAAATTTATTTTTGAAAAAATCTATTGCCTCATCTTTTGTTATCTTATGATTTTTACCTATTTTGGATGGATTTCTTTTTTTGGAAACTCTATAGCCAGGTCTCGTCAAAGACGAACAAACATCCATTCCAAATATTCCAATATCTGGATTATACTTTGTTCCCGGAATATCAATATGATCATGAATTCCAAGTGACAAATTACCATTATTATCAAAAGATGTAGATTTTATCACGTTCTTTTTTGCTTCCATTATACGTCTTAAAAAGTTTATGGCATCATCCTGTCTTAAAGTTACCATTGTACCTATTGGTTCGCCTTTGTGTATATTAAAATCTCTAACACTTTTCTTGGCACCTCGTACACTAGGAGTGTGTCCTGTTAATTCAGTCAATGCATTTTTTGCACGTTCCAATGGTTCTCCAGCTTTACCTACACCGATATTTATTACAACTTTAAATAAAGAAATTTCTTTCATAGGATTTTCAACCTTATTGCTCATTACATAAAGACCTCCAAAAGTGGTCTATCGTCCCCAATAGGCATAACGATGTTTACTGGTAGTTCCACAGACCGGTCATCGAACTGAACAACGGTTCTTTTAGGTAATGAAAACATTCCATCTTTAATTTCTTGAATTTTTCCAATTCTTCCAGCATTTTCTCCCTGTATAACCAAAACTGTACATCCAACATCAAATTTAACGTGGTTCTGTATTTCAATCGAAGGTAACTTTACTACACACACGTCACCCACATTCATTTGTCTATCATCAGAAATCAATGTTTTACCATCATGAAAACCATATTGAATTCGGTTACCTTTAATAGAAACTTTGCTAGTTATTTTTAACAATTTTACACCTTTTTCTTTTGTTTTAACAGGAACCAAAATCTTTAGATCCTTTGGAATTAGTCTATAAGATTCGCCATTTGGAACGATTTCAATAACATCCATAATCCCTACACCAAAATGTATATCTCTTCTAATAACTCCATCAATCTTTATCTGTCCCGAATTCAATATTATTTTTGCTTCTTGCATAGTATTGCATAAATGCAAAACATCACGCAATAGTAATCCTATAGGGTAACACTTATCTTTTGCATACGGCCCAGGATTTGCAGACAAAACAAATGGAAATCCTTTTCTTTTTATCTGCCAAAAACTAGGGGCCATTTGTCTTTTTAACTTTGTACTTCCACTTTTTTTTACCATTTATTAATCACTACCAAACCTCATTTTTTTTCTGTTTTCTGTTTACTCTGTTTCTTTGATTTATTAATTTGTTCCTTATTTTCAATTTTATTTTTCCTATAATCATCATCCAACTTCAAAGAAGAAATTTGTACATTAGATGCATGAATTTGTACTTTTACTTGCCCACCTTTAATTTTTTCTCTTTGTACTCCTTCAATACTTAATTTCCCTTTGCCGGTATTAATTTTTTCAACTTTTCCTTCAACGCCTTTGTATTCTCCCCGTATGATCTTTACAGTATCGCCTTTTATTACACTGGTACTCCTCTTTTTGTACTGTTTTTTTAGATCATCAGAAAGATGAGAACAAACCGTTGGATTTTTTTTAACTACCGATCCTTTTTCTACAACCATAAATACCACTATATGATCATGGAAGCTAAATTAGATATCCTAGGCCATTTTTCAGCTGCTTCTACTGCCACTGGACCTTTTATATCCGTGCCTTTGATTTCTCCCTCTTTTGTCACCAAAACAGCAGCATTATCTTCAAAACATACTCTGGTACCATTTAATCGACGGATAGCGTATTTTTGCCTCACTATTACTGCACCAAAGATTTGTTTTCTTAACTCTGCTGGTCCTTTTTTTACAGTAACAGTTACAAAGTCACCAACAGCAGCAGAAGGTAACCTAGAATGGCGACCTTTTATTCGAGTGACTTGAGCAATTTGTAATATTTTTGCACCAGTATTATCCGCACAGACCAAATTCGCATATAAAGGAAGAGCTCTTGTTACATAAGGCCTAAACTCTGCTACTCCACGAGATGATACTGCTCTTGACTTTGATGCCATTTTTATTCATTAACCTCCACTACTGCAAAAGATACCGTTTTTGATAGCGGCCTGCATTCTGCTATTTTCACCTTATTGCCCTCTGTTGCATCAATACAATCAGAAATAAATGCGTGCAGCCTTGACTGACTCCTTTCATATCTTTTATATTTACTAACAAAACGAGAATATTCGCGTTCTACTACAACCATATTTTTTGCTTTGTGACTAACTATAGTTCCTGAAACTAATTTGCCCCTTAAAGACAATGAACCACAAAATGGACAAATTTTATTTGTACATGTCCGTTTCGGAGCTTTAACTTGAATACCAATATTTTTAGCCATATCAATCACTTAATTTTTGAAATTTTTTCCTCTGGTCTACCTAACAATGTTTTTCCATTTATAAAGTAATCTCCAGAAGGTAAAATAACTTTATATAGATCGATTTCTTTTTTAGAGATCTTTTTGATTTCAGCATTTTTTCCTTCTGACAATAAATAAATCATATTCTTTGTTTCATTTACAATTTTTCCAATTTTATTAATATTATACCTATTCGAACATGATAATATTTCGATTTTTTTTCCAAGAATATCGATCAAAGGAAATTCTTTTGATTTAAAAGACATTCTATTTTTTTCCCGCCTCACGTTCATTCATTATAGTTAATACTCTTGCAATATCCCTACGCTTCCATCGAATAACTCCAGCATCTTTTTTCAATGTACCTTTAGAACCTTCTGAACGCAATTTAGCTAGATCTACTTTCAAATCTTCAAGTTTTTCTTCAAGGTCGGCATCGTTAAATTCTCTTAATGTTTTTATTCTATTTCTTGCCATATTATTGTTCAACTCCTTCTCTAATCTGTACTTTTTCAACATTCTTCTCAGATTCTTTGACTGCTGCTACATTGTCAGGGTGCTTCGTATCAATATCTTCACTTGTCAATTTAGGATTCTCAATCGGTGAATTATCTTTAAAATTTGTTGTCAATTCAAATTCTGGTGGAACAGCACCTTTTATTGCAATTTTTAATCTTATTCCCATTATACCCATTTTTGTTAAAACATGAGTGATCCCTTCCTTTACTACACGGTCAGCCATATTACCACTTTTTGGTATTATTCCTGATGAATGTTTTTCAAAATGAGCTCTTTCACTTCTTAATTTTCCAGAAATTGTAACCTCAACACCCAACGCACCAGCATTTTTTATAGTATTAACAGTCCACAAAGCAGCCCTTCGAAATGCCGTACCCCTTTCAATTAATTGAGCAATTCTATTGCACATTATCTTTGGATTCAACTCGGGTATTTCTAATTCGATAACCGAGATCTGTGGGTTAGTTAAGCCATATTTTATTTCTAATTTCGATGTTAAATCCTTAATACCACTACCTTTTCTTCCAATTACAAGACCCGGTCTTGTAACATACAATGTTAACCTAGTACCTAGTGGAGATTTTTGAATATCAACACCCCCATATCCGGCATCCTTTAATTCTTCTTTTAAAAACTCATCAAGTTCCATATTTCGGTAATTATTATTCACAACATTTTTTATTGCATTCATTTATGATGCCCTTCCTTCCATTGCAACCATTTCAATATGAACCAAGGTATCATATTTTGGACTAGCGCGACCCATAGCTCGTGGAGTAAACCTTTTTAGTTTAGTTGCTTTATGAACAACTACTGCAACAATTTTTAATCTATCCAGGTCCATTCCCTTATATTCAGCATTGGATTCTAAATTATCTAGTAATTTTAAAAATTCACTGGTCGCTTTATGTGGGTATCTACCGGAACAAAAACCATCGCGTATGTTTGAACGATGGGCTACTTCATTATGATATCGTCTATAAGGAACAGCTATTTTCTTTGATAATACATCATCAAGAAACTCCCTAGCCTTTTCAATGCTTTTTCCTTTTATTGCCAATGCTATTTCTCGCGAATGTTTATGAGAAATTGATTTATCGCGTAAAGAAGACCTGACATGCCTTGACTTTTCGTATTTTTGAAAAGAATATGAATAATGTGGCATCTATATCACTTTAATGGAACGTACAAGCTTGAACGTGATGAACCGACACCAGGTGATCCGTGTTGAACTCTTTTATTTGTAATAGAATATTCCCCAAGATAATGCCCAACCATTTCAGGCTTGATTGTAAAGGGGACAAATTCTTTTCCATTATGTACAAGAATATTTAATCCGATCATATCAGGTAGAATAATCATATCTCTAAGATGAGTTTTTAATGGGCTCGTTAATTTGCCTTCTCTTGAAAGCTTTAACTCCTCTCTAAATTTTCTCTTCTCGTCACTCATATACGATGATAGCCTCTTATCTAAAGATCTTCTTTGCCTTGAATTTAGTAAAGGCATCAAAGTTTCTATGGAAATCTTTTGAATTTGGTCTGCAGAATATCCTTTAAATTTAAATTCACGTACCAATTATATACACCCTCTCCAAATAAGATCATTTTTAGTTTTTACTGTATAAATAGATTGCAATTTCTACACCAAACCTAAATTAGTTGCTAGCTGTCTAGCACCATCTGTATTTTTAAACTTCATAATAGCCTTTTTACCTCTAATAGTATTAAATGTATTTACTTCAATTACATCCGTTTCATAGATTATCTTCATAGATTCCATGATTTGTTTTTTATTTGCCTTGCTGTGAACTATAAAACTCAATTTATTCTCTTTTTCAATTATATTAAATGTTTTTTCAGTTACATATGGTTGAATTATTATTTTATTCGCAATATCAGCATTAATTTTAATATTTTTATTATCTATAAATTCACTCATTATAATCATCGCTCCGATATCATATTAGAAGGTAGCTTTATTTCATTTAGGGCATCAATAGCACTTTGAGAAAATATTGCCAATCTGATAGGTTTTGATCCAGGGGCAAAATCCAATACACTCAGATGTTTAACATATTTTATTGCAATACCTGGTAGAGAATCGTTTAATTTTAACAAATTAGAATCTTGTTTGCCTACCACAATAATAGCACTTTTTCCTATTCTATTTGATCTTCCCCTACGTCTTGCCTTGCCTGTTCGTTTTTTTATTGAATTCTCTACTCGGCTTAAATCATCTTCTATACCCAATGCTTTTAATACCTGATACAATTCCTTTGTTTTCTGAATGTTTTCCAATTCATTATTAACGACTAATGGAAAGGATTTTACATTATCAATAATATGACCTCTTTTTTTTGCAAGATCGCCTATAGCTGTCGAAGATATTGAAGAATATAATGCCATCATTTTCTCTTTTTTATTGATTTTTTTATGGATAATTTTCCACGATTCTGGAGGATGTGCAAGTCTACCTTTTCTCACACCTGCAACTCCTGCTGCTTGGCCTGCACGTGAAAAACCTTCTCCTTTTGCTCGAGCCAATCTAGCAATGCCTAAACCTGTATTTCTTGATTCAGCGCTCACTATCTCCCCTGCTGCTGGATATCTTCCTTGTTTTTGATAATGATGTGAATCCAAATTAACATATACCTTCTTAATAACTTCAGGACGATAAGGAAATTTGAAAACTGGAGGTAATTCGATAGTTGAAATTTCATTTCCCTCCAAATCAAACACTTTTGTACTCATGTTAAACTATAACCTCCAGGATTTTAGGTTCTGCAGTTTTTGTTGGTCTACTACGAATTGGTTGTCTCAATTTTATCAATCTTTTTGGAACACCAGGAATAGTACCTCTAACGACCATGTAATCACCATCAACTAATCCAAAATGTTTAAAGCCACCTTTAGGATTTATATCTGCAATATCGGTCTTTTCAGAATTGGACATTAACAATATTCTCTTATTATACTCGGTTCTTTGATGAAATCCTCTTTGACCTTGCCTAGCAACAGTATACATAACTACAGCTGGAGATATAGGTCCCAAAGTTCCCACAGCCCTTACACTTTTTCTTGATTTGTGTTGTTTTCTTTTAATTCCAAACCTTGTTACTGGCCCTTCTACACCTTTTCCTCTTGTTATCCCATGTACATCAATATTTTGACCAGTTTTAAAAACATCTTGTGCTCGGACTTCTTGTCCAAGTTTTGATTTTAGATAATCAAACCTGGTTTTAATATCTTTTCCTGATACAGGAACCTCAAACACAAACGGGGTTTTTTGAGAGATACCAATTTTGTGGGGAAATACAGCAACGATTGCCACAATATGTTTAGCATTTCCAAGATTGGATTCTGCCTTCTGTAACCCATCTTCAGAATACTTGGTTTTAAATTTTGTAGAAAGATCTTTGATAGAATCTTTAGAGTAAACATCAAAAATTGCATGTTTACCATATCCATCTTCAGAATAACCTCTAATTCCAACTATTTTTAACGGGGGTAACGAAATAACAGTAGAATGATTCATTAAAGGTTTACCAAAATTTGGTGTTTTTTCTTTATCATCAATCGTCATCACTTGGATTTGTCCAACTTTAAATCCAGCAAAGCCAACAAGTCCAGTACCATCCTTAGCGGATCCTTCTGTCCATGTTCTTATTCGAGCTTCCAAACTTTTAGCTCTGGCCCTTGGACGAAAAGCAATACTTCCTCTTCTCGGGGCACTATACTTTCTATGACCCATATATAAAAAAATTTCCAAATCCCATTAATAAGTTTATAACTATAAAGAAAATCTAAAAAAAAATTAGGAATAGATAAAGTTATTCATTATTGACAATACACCAAAGATGGATTCCTCCAATCTTACAGTTTGAGTGCCTTGATAAGGAAAGAAATTAAAAGAAAAGTAATTAGATATGTTTAGCTTTTCTTTAATAAAAAGATCGTTTAAACCATACTTGGGAGAACCAAAAACTATTAAGATTGAGTTACCATCTTTGGAATTATTTTTCAAATTAACAGAAAAGGAAGAACTGTATTTAAAATTTTCAGAGTATCGGGAGGTGAGAATAATTTCAGGTTTCTGATACTTTTTTAAAATTTCATGCAATGAATTAAAATAAGAAATTTTGTATCCCCAATAAATTTCGTTTATTTCATGAGGATGTACATCCACTGCAATAAAAAAGCCATTTTTTTTAATTAATTTAACATCGAGTTTTATTCCTTGTTGTTTACTCTTTCCTTTATACTGAATTAAAGAAGATAACCCCACATCTACAAAAAACATGTTATCTTTTTTTTCTAAAATGCCAACCCTTATTTCACCATGTTTAATATTTTCTAATGGAATCTTATCTTTATGATGCGGTGATCTTATTGGATGAAGTTTTCCAACATATTTCAATGCATCCAGTTTTGAATATAGTTTTTTTCGAAGATATTGAGGAGTATCAAGATATTCTAAAAGTGTGATTATAAAATCTATTTCATTTTTTTTTGGATTAATAATTCGATCATGAAAAATAAATAATTTCTCTACCCGGAATATGGATAACGCTCGAGAAAGCTGAAAAATCTTAAAAGTTCTATCAATTTCAGACATAATACCGTATAAAAAAGAATCAGGTATAGCCAAATCAAATTTTAAATTATTATAAGATAAAATTATCACCTATTTACTAAAAGCTCGTTTATTGCACCTTCCAAATAACCCTCTGAACCAAATAAATTGTATCTTAAAATTCCATCCCTATCAATAATGATTGAAGAGGGCGTTCCCCTGAGTTTATATAATTCAAAGGTTTCTGCCGAATATTTTTTATTTTTTAGATAAGCCTTTGCTTTTGAGAACAAATCTGCTCTTTCTTTTTCCGATAAATGTTTATAGTCTGAAAAATATATTTCAACAAAATCTTTGATCATATCTTCGGAGATATTATCAGGCATTTTTGTTATCTTATCCATCGCTACAGGAAAAGGAATTTTATAATAAAGCTTGTCACCTTCGACCAATTTACCATACTGTTTTAAGGCCTTGAATGTCTCGCCTACCACCCTGCCTTCGGATAAAAGTAATTTCAAATTTTCCAGGTTATTTTTATCATAATCTTCAAATGCAGTTGCAATGCCAAATACTTTAACCTCTCTATCTTTAAATTTATTATAGATAGAGATGGCCTGTGGTATTCCATAAAGAAAGCATCCAGGACAGTTTACTTGAAAAACTTCGATTACAACAATATTTCCGATTAATTTATCAATATTGGTAGGAAGCCCTTGAATCCAATTTGATATTTTTGCATTAGGAGCTTTTGCGCCAATCTCCGCAAACATTTTATATTATTGTTTCAGATTCGATTGAATATTAATATGTTTGATCTAATAAAAATTAATTAAATGGAAAGAAAATTTCAAGAAGTTTCTTTTTGTGGAATTTCTTTGGAATATCGTTCTATTTCTTCTTCAGAGACCATTTTGAGTGTTTTAGATGCGGAATCGATTACAGCTAGTCTAATATGATTAGTACCTATTTTCTCTTCACTCACTGTAAAAATAGATTCTATAGCTAATACACATGCCTTATCCAAGGAAATATCGTTTTTATAGTTCTTCTCCAAAAATTCGGTCACTTGTTCACTTCCTGCTCCGATTGCCACTGCATCATATCCTATGTATGTTCCGCTTGGATCTGTAAGGTATAAACCAAGACCATTTTTATCTACTCCAGCAATAATCAAAGCAACACCATAAGGTCTAACACCAGCATATTGAGTATATTGTTGTGCCATATCTGCAAGATTTTTTGCAACACCTTCTACATCCACTGGTTCATCATAAATTAACCTATTACTTTGAGAAAAGAATCTTGCATGATCTACTTGTGTTCGAGCATCAGGAATATAACCTGCTGCTGCAAGACCAATATGATCATCAATTTGAAATATTTTTTGAGTAACACTTGATACTTGTAATTTTCTAGTTTTTTCTTCGACTGCTAAAATGACACCTTCTGTACTTTTTATTCCTAAAGCTAATGTGCCTCTTCTAACAGTCTCAATCGCATATTCTACCTGATATAATCGACCATCAGGAGAGAAAACTGTAATTGCTCTATCATAACCTGCTGCGGCTGGTAACAAATCAACTAAGTTACTTTCTAGTCTTTATTTATAGTTACCTTATTTAAATAAATAAGATATTTTAAATGATAAATTTTTATGCTTTGCTGCATGATTCCACTTTTCCAAATGCATTTAGCTAAATTCAACTAATTATACATATGAATTGGTCATATACAACCAATCTCTTGTTAGACTCTGAAATACGGATAGGCTTTGATTTATAGATAACTTGGATGCTGAATTAAAATAGATAAAGTAGGATTAGAAACCATTTCACTATCCCAATACATTTATTCTTCTTTTACCGCCTGGATATGCTAAAGTATACTTTCATTTGTCATTTAGGCATATGAAGAGGGCATTGCTCAAGGTCATGATAAAGGAAAAGTGGCAACTTCATCCCAAATTACATTACAATAAACATAGAAGGGTAAACAGATTGAATATAAAGAAAAACGAAGATCTTAACAAAAACAAGATCTTAAAGAGATACATTGTTGTTGCAATAGACATTACAAAAAAAGGGTTATCAACAGATCAATGGATGAACAAGAGACAAAATGGAATGTGAAAAACAACAAGAAAGGATATTTGAAGATACATCTAGGGACAGTAGATGTAAAAAGCAAGAAAATTCTTTCAATGAAAGTATTTGATGATGATGAGCATGTTCATGATAATATCAGAGTATTACCATAGCTGGCTAATGACGTTATAAACTGGATAAAAAAATAACTATTGGTGAGCTCTTTGCTGATGATGGAGCCTATGAGGGTATGATATTGTTAGATATATTGTAGATAAGGGATATGCCATATTAAAATAAGAAATAATGCTAGAATAAGATAGATGGAAAAAAGGAAAAAAAATTCTTAGAAATCGGCATATCCGTTTTGGCACAAAGAAATGATTTACAAAGATGGAAAAAGATTAAGGCTATGGACAAAGTTGGATTGTTGTAGAAAAAGAGTATTCTAATCTACAAAGAGAATGTTCGATAGAGTATGTTTATTCAGTTAGACTGAAAAATATGATACGGGAAATGATGCTAAAAGCATCTTGTACAATAGATGGTATCCATTTAGACAAAACAGATGATAGTAAATCAGAGTATAGAAATCATGTAACAGAGCAATTGTTATGAATATATGATTGTAATAGAAATGATGAAAAGAGAAAACCTCCATACTTCTTCTCCTTTTATATACCAAAGTAATTTCATCTATCCCATAGTCAAACAGAAGAGGATGTTGCACAAGAGAGGACATACCGTGGAAATTAAGTTATCTTATGCTCTTACTAACCGATTGATGTTACTACTGGATTGGTATTAGGAATGCAATTCCTTTGCCGCTGTTGATTTTTGCTGTTCTGTCAATATCCTTACAATGAAAAAGGTACATTGTTTTAGCAACCTTATAACCGTTTGATGGTATACATATAGTATATTATGGGAAATTCTCTTAGAATGTGTGTCCCTTGTATCGTTTTATGAAACCAACCATCAAGTTTTATGATGTATGACATGCATAGAATTGATGAGATACCGACCGCATTTTACATCTACCTATGAGACACTATAATCGTCTTTTACTGTTGACAAAAATACTTTCAAGTAGTTGCAACCTCTACCTTGGAAAAAATCAAGGCAACTAAAGTTTAGTTCTGGACAGTCTGTACCTGCCCTGCCGTAGTATTGCAGCTGCCAAATACAGTAACGCAAAGAGGCTTTTGAGATGTTACTTGGCCCTGTGATTGTAGATAGTGGTTATTGCTGTCCTGGTTTTTGTTGTAGTATAGTATTGCATTCTGGTTGCAGTTTCCACCTCCGCCGCAGTTATCTATAGTATCATCATATCCTTGATGATGGTATTTAGAGTGCCTAAATACGCCCCTGATTGCTGGTATGTGCTTTGTGCATGATTCTTAATTCCCAAATTCATTTAGCTAACTTTATCATACAATCCATGTGAACAGGTCCATCTACAACCGATTTCTAGTTAGACGAGGTGATGAAATACATCTAGGCTTTGATGTCATTGAGAACTGGGATACAGAGCTAAAAGAGAGGAATAAAGATAAAATCGGAAGCGTTTCATCATCCTAACACTTTTCTTCTTCTGCTTCGATACGCCAATGTATATTTTCATCCACCATACAGGCAAACCGAGGGCATTACACAAGGTCACGCTAAAGGAAAATTACCATCCATTCATGACTATAGTACAATATACAGAAGAATAAACAGGCGGATATAAAAATAAAAGATACAAATAGCAAGGAAATCGAAAATGATTACATTGTCATTGTGTTTTGTTGCATGATTCGAAAATCAGTTAAAAACGTGATTTGTGTATAACAATATTAATTTTTCCGTTTTACCTGCAGCAACAAAACGTTAGCATATAACGATAACATAATTCTGCAAGAAAGCATATAATCTGTACTTTCACATAATAAATAATAAAAGCAAAGGGAATACAGATGGCAAAGTCAGAGGTAAGCAGGCTAGAAGAAAGTGATTGGATAAATATTCTAAAACTAATAAAGAAAGGCAAATGTACTCCCTTTATAGGTGCTGGAGCTTGCGCTGGCATCTTGCCCATGGGTAGAGATATTGCAAATAAATGGGCCAAGGAATATAATTATCCTTTAAAAGATTCTGATGATTTACCAAGGGTAGCTCAATTTGTAGCAATTGAACAGTATGATATGCTTCCAAAAGAAGAAATCATAGATCAGTTTGAAGATGTACATCCTCCTGACTTTTCTCAAGTAGATGAACCTCATTCAGCTTTAGCATCTCTTCCTCTTTCTATGTATATAACTACTAATTATGACAATTTTATGATTCAGGCACTAAAACAATATAATAAAGAGCCTGCTAGAGATTTTTGTACATGGAACAAATATCTTGAAGATTTAGGCAAATCTGATTCCTCGTTTATTAATTATATGCAGTATTCTCCAAATACTGTACATCCTCTAGTTTATCATCTTCACGG
>JAICXY010000157.1 GCA_025934495.1 Candidatus Nitrosocosmicus sp. | reverse complement strand
ATTCCATCTCCTAATTAGTGGAAATGCATCAGTCACAGAAATCATTCCTGTTTCTGGATGTGGATTATAATTTTGAGTACCTAGGATAAGAAGATCCGGATTCCATAAGGCATGTTCATCTACATCGGGTAATGAAAGAAAATCCCATCCAATTATTATTTTTTTATTCATTGTCTTGATCATATAGATAACCGAGCCAACAAGATGATAATTATCACCATGATTTGCTAAAATCGGTGTTATCGAAAATTGATTTATATTAAAAGTGCTATTTGGTTGTACTATATTAAATGAAATATTTGTGCTTTCATTTGCAATTGAGGAAAGTTGGGGAAATTCTTTGAGAATTTGATTATAACACTCTGCAGTGCAAAATATATTTAATTTCTTTGAATTATTAATTGCTTTTTCTGTGAGAATTGGGAGTTCTTTAATATGATCATTATGAGCATGAGTTATCAATACTATATCTGGTAGATATTGAGATGATGATGATGATTCAAATCCAAGATTAGAACTTCCTTTTTCAATACTTTGGACTATTCCTTGGCCTACATCGACTAAAATGTGAAATATTTGATCCGTATCACTTTTGGAAAAAATGGAACAAGATGTATTTGAAATTATATTCTGATTTTTTACTTCTGCAGCTCTTTCAGATAGTTCTTCATTACCCAAGGTTGTGATATCGGGAAGAGTGCCGTTTATTCTTACCATTAATTGAATATTATTATTACTACTCATTTGAATCTGGTATTATGATCACCCGATAAGATATAAGTATACGGATAACTAGATCTCTTGCATAATTAGAATAAACAGCTATATGATCTGATTATCATCAATCTCTTGTCCTTTCATTGCTCTCGTATGATGTCTATCCAAAAAGCCATTACTTTTCAAGTCATTTCTGGCTTAACAATCAAGAGTTTGGCAACATTTATGATAAGATGGATAACAAAAAGATATGACAAACATAAAATACAACGTTTATCCAAAAAAGACAATAGAGGAAGAAAGTTTGGTGCCGTTGGAAGATCTTTCAAACTCGATGTCAAAAAATAGATTCCCACTGCTTTTGGTCATTATTGTATTTATATGACCTACACTTTGGCAGGCTTTCTCTTTGAACCCGATCAAAGTAATATATGGAGAGACATACAAAAGATTGAATGTTTGGTAAGGAATGCGTACCAATTCCACAGAAAATATACGACATAACAAAGAGGCTAAAAACATCTGACAAAGTCGAACAATACTTTCTTGGATTTCTTGCTTTCTTGGATTCTACAGAGCAGTATAGCAGAAGATACCAAGACCAGTATATGATAGAAGACGCAAGGCATACTATTTCAGGAAAGAACAAAAGGCATACTATAGTAAAGAATCAGATTATGGTTAACATTCGTGATAATATAATTTATAAAGCAAATAATGAGAAAGGAATGCTCTGTAAAGTTAAGAATTTAATTGTTTTTTAATCAAACAAGTTTTTGTTTTATAGATTATTACATAAAAAATTTTGACATAATGAAGATAAATTTATTATACAATAAAATTGAATTTTGTTTGGCCGCTAAAATAAAACATTTACTGAAAGGATGTTTTTTGTCTTAACTTGCCCATAAATTTCTAAAATATGCGGAAAAATTATCAATTATGTTCGATAACATATACTAATAAGGCATAGTTGACTGCTATATTATATAATAAAATCACGAAACTAATGTGAAGTTAAATGGCTCAAATGCCTGCATTAATTCCAAAAGAAGTAGAGATTCAAAGGCTAAAAAAAATATACATGATGGTCATAATGTTAGGTTCAATCGCTGCATCAGTAGAAGTTGATAACTTTGTTGATGGATCATTGCACCAAACAACCATTAGAGATAGTGCATTTACACCATCACACTGGTGGTTATACAGCCACTTTATTGCACTCCCGATAGGCTGGGGAATGGTTGCAATGTATGATAGAAGAGTTCCAGCATTAAGAGGACCAGGCAATACAATGAATACAGGTCTTAAGATAACCATTATTGGTTACCTAGCAACCATGTTCACAATTGGTATCAATGAATTGTGGCACTTTTGGTTCGTAGAAGAAATATTCTCAGTACCAAACCATTGGTGTTTTAACATGGGTGTAGTAGTAGCCTTTATGGGTGCTCTAGCCTATGTAGTCAGAGTATACGCACGTTTGGTAGAATTGGGAGCAGAAACTCCAGCAAGGAACCCATATGTTGCAGAAATGTACAAATTAGCATTGGAAGGAAAACTCTACAGTAGATCCATTCCATAAATTTTTTTATTTTTTATTTGTATTATAATATTATAAAGGATGTCATCGTCAATATTTCCACTAAATAATAGTAGTAGCAGCCGTTTCTTTGGCGAAATTGAAGATTTACCTATTTCTGATATCAGATTATCATCCCATAATTTACGTGGTTTAACCAATTTGAATTTAGATAAGATAACAAATTCCATAAGACAGCATGGCCTTTTACAACCTCTCGTTGTAAGACCAAAAGAAGATTATTTTGAAGTTGTGATAGGCTGTAGAAGGTTATTAGCATGTAAATCTCTGAATTGGAAAAAGATACCTTGTCATACAGTACATTTGGATGAAATACAAGCATATGAAGTTTCACTTGTTGAGAACATCAGGAGAAAATCACTTACGCCATTAGAGGAAGCAAATGCCTTTAAAATATATATATCTGACAATGGTTGGGGTAGCGTATCTAAATTAGCATCTAAAATAGGAAAATATCCTAGTTACATAATAAGGCGAATTACTTTGCTAAATTTACCTGATGATGTTTTAGAAAGCATTAAAAATTCGAGCTTAAGTCATAGTTCTGCAGAAGAGCTGTTTTTAGTTAAAGATCCTGAAAAACAATCTAATTTGGCCAGGCTGATTGCAAGAAGACATTTAACTATAAAAAAAGTTCGAGAAATTATAAAAAATGATCCCTATTATTGCGAGAATTCCGATATAATGGAGGTCAGAAGCGAACTCCAGCCATTTAATAAATCGATTGTAGCATTGAGGATTGCAATGAACAGAATAGCTACAATTCTAGAAGAAGAACAAGAAGGAAGTCCTTTAATTTACGAACAATTATTACATCAAAAAAATGTACTGCATAATCAAATAGACCTTTTGATCAAATCTAAAAAGAAATATGCTAAACAAATATTCCGGTACCGGAAGATTATGAATCGATAAAACATTATTATGTTTAACAATTATTTTCACCATCTTTATTCTTCCTAAAGTTCCACCCAATTGTTCCATCTCTTTAGATTGCGTTAGTTATTCGTATTTAGAAAGTTTGTTTATTACTACTATCGTTATGAGTTAATCGATATAATTCTCCATTGCTTTGTTGTGTATTCAGGAAATCGTTTTCTGTTAACGTTTTAGTATTGGAAATATAATTCATAGTTATAATAAATGGTTTTGCTATGAAAGGTATTATTTAGCAGTATTTTGAATTTTATATAAAATATAAAAGATAATAATCGCTAATACCATCCAAGTATCCTAAATTTCAGCAAATTAAAAGAAAAAAACTATCAATTGCTTCGAATATAAAAGAACATAACAATATTTATTCGAAAAAGAATTGCCGATTAAAAAAGTATAAAATAATAATAATATATTTAGAAATAATGTATAAGATTATGAAGATATCAATATCATAACAGATCTAAACTATGGAATAATAAAATCTTAACAGGAAATATGTAAAATCTCCAATAGAGGAAATTGTTTCAAATACAATATTTAATGTTTATATAACTGTTAAAAGAGTTGTTCCATAAATTTGACACTTTAACAAGAAGTAAATACACTTTATTATAAAGACCTTTATCATATATGATGGCTAACATTGCAAAAATAACAGAAATAGTTGGCAGTTCCGATATTAGTTGGCAAGATGCCGCACAAACCGCATTAAACGAGGCCAAGAAGACAATACATGGTATAACTGGAGTGGAAGTTATGGATATGACTGCAAAAGTAGATCCAAATAGTGGAAATATAATAGTATATCATACAACCATTAAAATAGCATTTGGTGTGGAACATTAGACATCTAAACAAATAAAAAATTGGGGATCAGATTAACAAATTTCTATATTTTTATTCAAATACCTATATATTCATTTATCTTATTTTTAACATGAGCAATTCAATTCGCATACACAGATCCATTACTTTATTCTTCTAATTCTGTATTCCATTTGATTATTACATCAAAGCCTGACAGTATTTCCCATATCTTCCGTAAACTAATACTGCTTGTTTTCATTAACAAAATTATTGTTGTATTTTTTTAACATATTCTCAAGTTTTTAATAATTTACAAATCTAAATAAGCCCATTCTCATTACAATAAAGATTTTTCAAGTATTTACACAACTCTTAATCTATGCAATATACAAATTAGAAGACGCTACTAAATTTTCTGTCACCACATCTTGCAGTAAATGGTATTCCGATCGACATAATAAAAGAAATATCAAATTGACAAAGATATTAGGCAAATTCAATGATGTATGCTATTCAAAAATATTAAATATTTATCCAATAATAAATGAGAATATGTGGTATACTTGTATTTGCATCAGATTAGAATACCGGTAGTTTATTAATTAGGCTTGTTTTTTCAAATTATTCCTTTCTTTATGAGTACAATAAAAACAACCAAAGCTATTGGTATTCCTATTATAACAGCGTATATAGAATAAACTAAAGTTAATGAATTTATCAATCCAAAAGATGAAGATTTTGTATTTTGTATGTTGCTAATTCCATTAGAAAATGCAGAGTTGGGATTATTATAAACTATTGTTCCATATTCTTGAAAAGAACTAGGGTCTTGACTGCTTTCTATTTTGATCATCACTTTACCAGGGGATTTAAATATATATTTTTCAACACTTGAGCCTAACTGCGTAATCCCATTTGTTCTGTAAATTTCTTTTCCATTTTGAATTAAAATAAAATTATACGGCCATAAATGCAATGGCTCATTTTGAGGCATTTTAAAAGCATCGATTATAAAATTAATTGGTTCATTTGTTTTTATGGATATAGGACTCCATGAAATACCTATTTCATATTTTTTATCGTTAGTTAAATTATATAATGGAAACTTGCCGATTTTATTCCCTTTTTGATTAACCGCATATGATGGTATTTTTGTAACTTCGCCTTTAACATTAACAATCCCTTCCATCCAAGGATGTATGGTACAAAAGTAATTATATGATCCTGGCTTGGTGAATTTAAAAGACCAAGAACTACCCGGTTTAAACAATCCACTATCGAACAAGCCATTGGGTTTTCCTTTCGAATTTGTTGATGCACTAGCAATACCTGCTCCTGTGCCACTTGTAACAGTATGCGATTCAGTATCATTATTAATCCATTTTACTGTATCATTTACATTAATTGTAATTGGATTAGGATTGTACCATTGTTTTTGTGTAAATTTTGTTATGTCTACTTCGGGGTTTGCTGAGCCTTTAGGTATCGTTACTATTTTTTCTACACTAGGCTGTGCAAAAGTAACTAATAATTTGCTTTCATTGTTAATATAAAAAAATAAAATCGATAACAGTATGGATGCAGTAAATATTTGTATATTTTTCATCTGATCTTGTTAACTCAAGACATTATTTCTTTATTGCGATAATATACAAAAAGATCAAACCAATTCTTGGAATGTTTTAGTTTACACTTTTTCTTCTTGCAAGGAAATAAGATTCCGTTTCTATCCTTTATATATTGCATCATTCTTTCGATAATGACACTTTTCTCGAAAGAAGAATGAATATGGTGAGCAAGTTTTTAAAAACCTGCTATATTGCGGGTACCAAGACCATCGCCATCTGATAATACAGACTGTAATCCATACTTATTTACAACGTTAGACAGAAATCGTTCGGCTACTACTACAAACATATTTCGTTCTTTTAATATATCAACCGCAAGGATTTCTATATGCTTGGATTCAAGAACTACCCATCAAAGCAATATTAATTCAGAAGAACCTGCTTTT
>JAICXY010000053.1 GCA_025934495.1 Candidatus Nitrosocosmicus sp. | reverse complement strand
GTGTCTTCTGTAAAGTGGAACAGCATCGTAAATGAGCTGATGTTAAAGGCATCGATCTATAACTTGTTTATGGACAAGATGATGGCATGATGCAATACTAGTCTAATTGGTTGTATCCAAATTAGTTATTCGACAGAGCATTTAACAATAATATTTACAATTTTCTAAAAGATAACAAAATAACACTAGGTTGGAGCATAAGAGACCAATTGAAAAGAGTAAAAAATATACTAAAAAATCCTAAAATTAATTATGGATGTCTTTTATAAAGATCAATAATCGATTGAAAGTAGGTTTAGTTGTTCCTCTTTTTGGAACAAACATCATCAAATTCTTGTACTGTTGATCCAACGAATGATTTGAAAAATAGTAGTGGTTCTTTGGATAACCCATCATAGAAAAGTAAAGAGAGAACGGGAGAAGGATATCTTATTGGTCATAAAGCTGTTTAGTTGCAATTACGCACAAATTTGTAATTCTTTTATTATTATTATCACATATATTTAAAACTTTTTATACTCATTTATTTTTTACATGAAATTGATTCTCGTATATGACTTTAATTTTTTCTAAAGAATCAATATCTAAGTTCTTTGTCATGTCGAATATTTTTTATTCTTGGAAAACGTAGTGCATATCCACTATCATGTCGGCTACTTTTTTGAATTGTATCAAAAGAAACCTCTAGGATTATTTCAGGTTTTACTATGATTCTACTACCTTCATCTTGTATAATTAGTGATTTTAACTTATTTGTCATATAATCAATTTCTTTATTTGAAAGCCCGGAATAAGCTTTCCCGATAATTTTTAAATTCCTAAAAATTGATATATCATTTTCTGGCACTATTATATCATCATTACTGGATTCAGAAGCATGATCTTTTACAGCAAGTGTATAATCTGAAAGTGTGCCTGCTCGCTTTCCATGACCATATTCAGCCATCACTATTACAGTATCAATCGTGTCTAATTCTTCCTTTAGTTTTATCCAATATCTCCCTCTTTTTCCTGGATGATACTGTGATGTGGGATCTTTAATTACCAAGCCTTCGTGACCATTATCTTTACTTTTTTTAAAGTTAAAGTTTATTTCTTCTGCGGATGTAACAATGTCACTCTGGGCATTAATTATCATAGAATCTTTAAACAAAAATTTAGATATTATTTTTTTTCTGTTTTCAAGTGTTTCGTTAATTACTTGTTTTTTTCCATAGAACATTACATCATATACAATGTAACAAATTGGTATTTTATTTAAAAGATTTTTTGACATAATTTTTTTTCCCAGCCGTTTTTGTAACTCTTGAAAGTGCAATGGCTTGTTATCTTTAAATGCGATTAATTCCCCATCTAAAATAAAATCGACATTGGATTCATCAAATCCTATTTTATCACCATTTCCATTAATGTGTTGGAAATCTTTTTTCTGATACCTTTCTTCTTCATCTTCATCTTCTTCATCATCTTCTTCTTTTCTTCTAGTTTGCAATGCAGAATCGATTAATTCGGGAAAAGCATATGATATATCTGCAAGATTTCGAGAAAAAATTTTACATTGATTTCCAAATTTATGCATTTGTACTCTAATTCCATCGTATTTGTACTCACAGATAAGTGGTTTTTTATAATATTCAATTATCTGGTCTGCGGTAAACATAACATCTGCCAACATAAAACTCATTGGTATAAATGGTTCAATTGTTACTGTATTTAATGAATTTCTCTTTGACAATAAAGCTACATTTGCAATATTTCCTGAAATAAGTATTGCTTCTCTAACGTTTTTAATATCTTTATTAAATGCTTTTGCAATTGCTAATTCAACAAGTCCTTCGTAGGATCCAATTCGCATCTCATTAGTTATTATTTTTATAAGATATTTTGATTCTAAAGGAGAGCATCTGATAAGTAATCCTTTTAAAATATTTTTTTTATCATTATTGGAACGAGGACCATTAAGATTTGCTATTTTTTTAAGTTGAATATAAATATCATTTAATGTTAATTGTTCTTTTGCTTTATTCTCCAAATGATTAAAAAGTGTTACTACTTGCTTTTTGGATATTGCATATTCTGCAATGGCACCCATATCTCCTTGCTCTAAATGAATTCTCTGAATATCATGGTAATTTAAATTAGAAACATCATAAAGAGATTGCAATATCGTCCTAAATCCTATATTTAGATTACTCGATGACCCTCTTGGAAAAACCTTTCCAGATAAAAATAAAACTGCAATATATAAAGAATCTTCATTTAAAAGGGAAAAATATTGGGATATCAAATCAATTTTTTTATTTTTACTTGGCGTTCCTCGAACAGATTCACAAGTTTGAACAAAAGTAAAAAAATGAGACACTTTGTTTTCTCGCTCATTCATCTTTGTTATATCAATTATTATGTCAATTATATCCTTAATGCTTGATCTATTCTGAAATTATTCCTCTATCTATGATATGATGTGATATATGATACATGTATTTAACAAAAATGATTCTCAACTTTTTTTTCAGATCTAATAATGATTTTCTGAATCTGGATTATACTCATGAATTTGAGCACAACAATCTAATAATCTAATTTAATTTACTTTTCAGGCTATTAAAAAAATCATAGCCAAAGAGATCAAGAACTAACAAAAATAATTATTGCCAATTTAATAAACATTTTGGAAAATAATCCATTTCATAATTCCTATTTGATATCTTTCTTTTAATGCCGCCCTTTCACCTAATCAGCCTTCTAAATGGGATTCTTTATTTTAATTCAGATACAGGAAAGTCAAATTTAATATGTTTTTTATCGTCATGATCTTTGGATGCAATATCTGCAATTCTGAGAGGCTCTGGAATCAATTTCCCTATCTTTGTTAACGACATAACAAGTTTTATTGAGGTTAGCAAACTTATCTTGTGCCCGGTACTCACATAGATCATTTTATTAGGATTACCCTCTTTTTGTATTGCATATCCAAGAACGTCATCATTATATTTCACAAAACTATCTGATTGGAGACTTCCACATAACAAACTTTTTGCGACTCCGATAGTAGGATTGTTTGCAACTATTCCTATATAACATGCCAAACCACATCTTCTAGGATGAAGTATTCCATGTCCATCAATAAGCAAAAGTTGAAAGGGATTCTTTAGCAATTTTAAAGTATGAAGTATAGGATTTGATTCTCTTAATACAAATAATCCTGGAATATATGGATATTTTATAATACTTTTGTTCTTTACTACTTCTACTACCTCCAAAGTATTTTTTTTAACTATTACTGCTGCGCAATATGCTATATCCTTTTTATAGGATACATCCACCCCACAAACGTATTCAATTTCTCTATCAAAATCATCTTTCATGACAATCTTTTTTGCAAGTTGTTCTTGAAACTTTATTACATTAACATACAGATTATTATCCAAATATGATATATTATGAAAATACTATTAAAAGAATTTTCTAGCAACCTAACAAATCGCTATTAAATTACTTTATTTTATCAGGAATTCGTTGCATATTTGATATTACCTTTGGATTTTTAATCCATCAGAAAGCATAAAATTAGATCCAAAACAAAGAATCCATGATATACCAAAGATTCTCCAATGTCTTCACGTTGACCGAAAAATATTTTTATAACCATATGCAATTTAGTTACCTCGAGAGATAAATTATTTTTAATTGAGATGATGATATAACAGGAATGTTTTAGATTGAGGGCTTTTATAGTATAAACCCATAATTTATGTAGAATATCATTAATATTTATCTGTGGAAGAAAAAGATTACTACAAAATTCAAATCAAAAAGAAATACTTGAGAAATACAACAAAGTGAAGATATGGTTTGCAGGCTTTATATAAAGAATAAAGAATCATTAACAATAGAAGAAAATGCAAATTTCAATAAGCATTTGTTAATCCTAATTGATCTATAAATCTATTTTCTTCTGAAGGTCAATTATAAAAATTAAAAAATTTATTAATGTCAGGAATTTTAACTATACAAACGCACTTATAGTTATAAAATTAAATAGATCACAATTATTTATAATTAAAGAATAGAGTTTATAACTTTATTAACAATTACGTAAAGAAAGTTGTATACTCCTCTGTAAACTAACACTGTTTGTTTTCATCAACAAAATTATTGTTGTATTTTTTAATTCATACAAGTTTTAAAAATCAACTAATCTAAACAAATATATTCTCTAAATTATGAATTAATTATATATTTACACAAACGTTAACAGAGCCGATGATATTGTTAACGGATATTTAAACACAAATGTATATACATTTGTAAAATATTTGTGATTGCTCCTCTGACATGATTTTTATTATAAATATTCTTCCATTTCCTAAAATATTATTTTTTGAGCGGCAAACTAAAGATATCAAATAGCGAAATAAACACAATTATTTTTCAGGGAAATATAGAAACCATTTTATGAAACGATTAACTTTATATATTTTTTTTCTAAAGTGAAATAGTTTTTAATTTAATCAAGTTTTCTTTTGAAACTCTGGCCGTTTCTAAAATGCTTTCCAATATTTTTGCCATCTTTATCGATATTTTTTAAAATTGATAGATGAATCTCATCAACAATATTAGTAACATTTGAAGAATTAAGTAAAATCATTTCTGCAGTTAATACCAAACATCTCTTAATTCAATATAAATTGAAGATATGAATATAATCTGGTATCTTTTTAGCATAAAAAAAAAGTTTTTTGATATCGAGGTAGAGGTTGCTTCTCACATGATAAATCTAAAGGATAATACGATTTGTATTATAATATATTGATAAAGTATTTGTAATTATAACTTGTAATGGGTAACAACATGGCATTTATTCTCCCATTATCTGCAATATAATTTTACGTTCTCTTGGTCTAGCATCCATTTCTAATAATACAATTTGTTGCCAAGTACCCAAAGTTAAATGACCTTCTATAAATGGAATAATTAAGCTTGGTCCAATTAAAGATGCGCGGACATGTGAATGTCCATTTCCATCATGCCATGTATTATCATGAGCATATTTGATATCTTTGGGTGCTATTCTAGATAGCATTTTAGGAAAATCTTCTTGTAGCCCCGGTTCATATTCTATTGTCGTTATTGCTGCAGTAGATCCTGTAACAAAAACTGTAACAATTCCGTTTTCTATTTTACTTTCTTGTACTGCTTTTGATGTTTGTTCTGTAATATCAATAATATCATTTTCTCTTTTCGATGTAATTTGAATATTTTTATTTATAACTGTCATTATTATGCTATTACCCTACTTTTTTTTATTTTTTTATTGCATTATTTTTAATTAGATTCCATTCATAATTCTCCCTTTGGGCCACTATTGACTATCGCTTATCTGTTCCATATTGCCATGTGCACAAAAAATTTTTTAAATGATTAGACATTGTTTAAAAATGCAATGAAAATATTACTAAAACTCAACACCATAAAAGATGCATTGATACAATAAAATGTCATTTATATGACACACAGTTATAACGAACCTAAATCTTGTAAATTGGATGATCTTATATCTATTTCACAAACAGACATAGATTACAAGCGATATACAGACATCGGGTATAATGAAAGACTAATAGAGCATTTGGACAAATGAAAAAAATTCATTTTTATGCTATTTAGAATTAATTACCCTCAAAAAAACCCTAGTTTACCTAAATACGGAATAGTGTTATTAAATATTATTGCATCTTTTATTAAATATCATGAATAATTCTGTTATCATGTTTCTTTAAAGATAAATGTTTATTCTTATTTAAAATAAACCTATTATTTTGATATTTTTTAACATCATAAAGGTTTGCTTTACCAATTATAGATCATTTAGCAAGTGTATCGATGTTTATATATAATGTTCACAAAATTCAATGTCAACATTTTAAGTATTTATATAAAAATCCTCTCTAAAAATAGTAAATAATATTCTTGATTCTATTATCGATTCAAATTGTAAGTAAATTTTAACCTCAAATATCAAGATGCGATATATTAAGAAAGTACAATAAGGTATCAGACTTAGCTGCAGAACTGATAACTATAGAATAATGAACCAAAGTTTATAGAAACTAAATATAATATCCAACCGAAAATTAATGATTGTTTTTAATTATGCAAGGATCTATTGAGGGATTTTTTAAAATAACATATTTAAAAGAATCATGCCTTGTTTTTGTTTATGATGTTTTTTCCATTCTTAATTAATTACTTTCAAATATTTTGGTAATATAATTTCTGAAAGCCAAACTTTATCTGAGCCTTTGTAAAATAATATCCTTCCTTCTTTATAAGCTGTCTTTGAATCCACCTCAATAATTACAGGATTTCCATCTCTTCTTTTACCTGTTTCTATTGCAGTATGTATGTCAATAGAAAGATGAACGAACTGACGCTGCATCCTTAATAATCCATTTATAATTATAGATTCTATGGATTTGTGAGATGTTCCATGATAAAGAATATCTGGCGGTGGTATTGTGGACGTATTCCTTTTTAATTCTATTGTATGACCATATGTTGCCTTTATTTTATTTTTCTTTATCACAAACCTAACTTTTTCTTGATTTAATATGAGGTCAAGTAAATCTTCTTTTTTTAAATCTGTTAAATCTTTAAAATTGTGTAATGAGTTCAAGAGATAGTCTATATCAGCCCATCCTTCTTTATCCAAAGTAACTTTATACCTTTGTGGCTCATGTCTAAGTATATACGATAGCCTTTTGCTTATTTTGGTGATTCTATTCTCTATTATCAATTTTATTATGATAAAAAAAGTCCTTGTCTACCTAATTAATATAAAAAAGATATTTAATTAAAACTGGATAATATTACATATACTTTTTAATTGAATATTTATTATCTCTTTGTATATTATTGATAATTATATAATTGTTCAATATCTTTAAACCTGATGATGGTTTCTTTTTTCCTTACACAAAAGATGCTTTTACTTTATATAAACAAGTGGTAAGACAATATAAAGAAATTAAGGTATTAAACTATGTTAACCGATTTGTTCCTGAAAAAATAGCAAGAGAAGTACAAATAAGTAGCAGCAACAGGAGCCACTCTACAAATCTCATCAAGTATACAGTTCTTTGAAGCTAACTCATAATCTTCATTCTTCTTTTGTACGTAAGAATGAGAAAATCAGCATTATTATTGAATGAACTGCAATATATTAAAGACAGAACAGAAATCTTGATGACTATTTCCCATATAGAAAGTAGAACTGTAAATTAAAATATAAAAGAATTGGTTTAATCTTTTTGTAGTCTATTACAGAAAAGAATTATGTTTTAAGTGAACAGAGCCTTGATAAATATCAAAATAATTAATTAAAATGAATATAAAGAATTATTGTCATGGTAGTTGACAATAAGGCCACAATATCATATATTAATTTAATAAAAGAGGATCTAGCAGTTTTTCATATAACACCAAAAAATCAGGTTCCTGATTTTAAACCGGGTCAATTTTTAACACTCGGGGTATTCGTTCCTGATGAAGGAAAAATTGATAGAAGTGCATACTCTATTGCTTCACCACCTCAGCAAAGAAAATATTTTGAATTAATAATCAGATGGATTAAGAGACCAATTCTAGGAAAACGTACAACTCAAATATTTGATAAAAAAGAAGGAGATGATATATTTTGGGTCAAACCTGCAGGAACATTTACAATTAATGAAAAAATGCCTTCTGGTGCTCCTGACGTTAGAAGGATGGTTTTAATCGGTGGAGATACCGGGCTTGCTCCATTTATTTCATATTCTTTATATTTAAAAGCGATTGGAAGCAAACGAGAAATTGTAGTTTTGCATGGAGCTGAAAATATGGATGAATTGATTTATAGAGACCTACTGACCAAATTAGAAGATGAGAGTTTAGATAAAGGAAAAGATACATGGAATTTTCGTTATCGAGCAAGTATAGGTAGACCTCAAGAATGGATCAATAGATCTTGGAGCGGACATAAAGGAAAGGTAGAAACATTTCTCAAGCCTGAATCTAATAGAGATATATCGCCTTTAGAAGATTTGGTTGGAGAAACTATAACTCCGGAAAATACGTCGTTTTATTTATGTGGTTGGCAGGATACAATTAATGGTGTGTTGGACTTTGTAATTCCAAAAGGATTTGTTACTGATAGAAATAAACGAAAAGATGGAACTTTTGATATAAAGATCGAATCCTATGGATAAATTTTATTTTATATATTTTAAGAATACATCTAAGTTAAATTTATTGCAGCTTCTCTAATAACTTGGGAATCCTTTGTTGCATGATTCGAAAATCATTTAAAAGAAGATTTATGTACTATAATTACAATTGAATTTAATTATTTTCGTTTTACCTACAGCAACAAAACGTTAGCAAATAACGAAAAAAATAATCATACAACAAAGCACCTATGATGGGTTATTATTCGAACCAAATGATAAATAAATCCTTTGCAGTTGATATTTCAAAAGAACAAAACATGTTTGTTTGTAACTGAACGATTTCTGTCTGATGTTTTAGACAAGTATGGAAAACATCAAGCATCATCCGATGGTGGTGTTACTTGGTACCCACCTCAAGCCTGCAAGTTTTTGAAAGTAGATCATCTTCATTCTTTTGTATACAAGAATGAAAAAAGTATTATTGAAAAAGAACAATGTAGTACAAAGGTAGAAATGAAAACTTTGACGACTACTTTCATTGCAAAAAGAACAAGTGTAAATTAAATCATATAAAATGGCTCTGTTAACTTAACGTTTTTCTACAACGGTTAATAAGCTATTAGCATGTATAAAGAAAAAGGTTTAACCAAGTCTCTGGCAGGTCAATAAAATAGCCTTCTTTTTCTTTGTCTTCTTCTTCTTCTGCCACTACAAAAAAGTTATAGATACATCCATTGATTGATAAAAGATTAAGGATATTCTAGACGTGGGAATGTAAAGAAAGAAAAAACAACCATATAACATTTATCAGCTATCTGAATTAATTAAAAACTATTACAAAGCAGTTCAATACCAAATAAATGTTTTAGAAAAGAACAACCTAGTAACTAAAGCAGGAGAAAGATATCGTATATTATACTTTATTTCAAATTATTTAGAAGCAAACATGGAACATTTAACGAAATAAAAGACAAAATTAAGAAAAATGACAAAGCATCAAATTGGATAAGATTTGGAAATATCTTTTAATATTTTTTTATGGATTAATAGTTATGAATAAAAATAAATCATCAAAAAGTTTAGAGATAAAATACAAATCATATTTAATTGTGATATAAAGGAGGGTAAAAAATGACATATGAAACTACAATATTAGTTTCTGCTTTAGCTGGCCTTGGTTCTTTTTTATCCCCTTGTATTTTGCCAATAATACCGGGTTTTCTTTCATATTTATCAAGTTCGTCAATAAAGGAAGCCAATGAAGAGGGAGCCATGGATGAAAAAACGAATTATAAAAAAGGATCAACAATCATTATAACAAAAAAAGCTAAAATCAACATCTTTATCAACACAGTATACTTTGTTTTAGGCTTTTCATTGATATTTTCCGTATTAGGTGTTATTTTAAATGGAATTCTAGCTACTTCGATAGGAAATAATTTTCAACACTATCTTTCCTACATAGGAGGAATAGTAATTGCCGTATTTGGAGTAAATTTAATTTTATCTCTCAAGATAAGGCAACTCAATATTGAAAAAAAAATTACAAAAATTCCTAAATTCAAAACAAGTTATCTTACATCCTTTGTGTTTGGAATTGCATTTGCAGCAGGCTGGACACCATGTGTTGGTCCCATTTTAGGCAGCACTTTTACTTTAGCAGCTACAAATCCTGGGACTGCATATAACCTACTCTTAGCGTATTCATTAGGTTTAGGCATACCATTTTTAATTACAGGGGCATTTTTTTCAAAAGCAATAGGAATAATTAAAAAAATGACAAAGCATTTGAAATATTTCAATATTGTAATGGGCAGTATTCTCATAATTGTTGGTATCCTAATATTTTTTAATCAATTAACTCTAATCATCAACATACCATTTTTTGGTAAGTTATTTGGTGGATAAAAAAGATTACAAAAGGCGAAAGAAAATGGACAAAAACAATGCAAGCGCCATCGCTACAGCAATTGCTGTAATTTCCTTAATTGTTGGATTTGGAATTTATTTTAACTTTTATAGTAATGCATCTCATAGCTATCAACAACAAAAACAATTAGAAAGATCAATCAATCAATCTCAAATAAAAAATGGAGATATTCTCAATATAAAATTAAATAAAACAGCATTTTTGCAAATAGACAAGAAGAGCAACTTTATCAAGGCACCGGAATTAACAGGAATAAGTGGATATATTAACACTGACAATAATAAAGCAATAAAACTTTTAGATTATAAAGGGAAGGTAGTCCTTGTAGATTTTTGGACTTATACCTGCATAAATTGTATAAGGACTATTCCTTATCTTAATACTTGGTATGACAGATACTCTGATCAAGGTCTTGTGATAATAGGTGTGCATTCACCTGAGTTTGAATTTGAAAAAAACTTTAACAATGTGCAAGATGCTGTCAACAAATTTGGGATCAAATATCCTGTGGTATTAGATAGTGATCATAGAACATGGGATGCATTTCAAAACAAATATTGGCCAAGGGACTATTTAATAGACACTCAGGGATACATTCGCGATGATCATATTGGAGAAGGCGGATACAATGATACCGAAAGAGCAATTCAAACCCTACTAGCTGAAAGGGCCGCATTAGATAACAAAACGCAAATATCTTTCAACATGAGTAAGGGAAATCCTGCATCAAGTTCTACTAAAAGCCTTGCAAATATCGATCTAACTAAAAATATTTCTCCTGAAATATATCTAGGATATTCTCTAGCACGTTCTCCACTTGGTAACCCAGAAGGCTTTCAGCCAGATAAAACAGTGGAATACAATTTCAATAGAAACACCATGACATCTCTAGAGCCTAATGTTGTTTATCTGGATGGAGTATGGAAAAACAATAAAGATAACATGGAATTGGCAGGTGATAGCGGTAAAATCTTTATTATATATTATGCTAAGGCTATTAACATTGTAGCATCAGGAACAGGGCAAAAGGCAACTATAGCAGATAATAATCAGAACACAACAAATATAGCTAATGCTTCAAAGAACAATGCTTTAGATATTGGAAAAAACAAAAGTGTTATAATAAATAAACAAAGGCTCTATAACATTGGTTTGTATAAAGACTATGATGTAAGAGCAATGGAAATAGATGTGCAGGGCAAAGGTTTTCAAATATATACAATTACATTTGGTTAGATATACATTAATTGAATAATTTCTATTTCTTTTTTTGTTTTTTTTGTAATTGAAATACTACAAATTCTTTATTTTAATTTGCAATTTTAAATAGATTCATAGTAAAACAAATATGTAACACCTCTTAACAAGACATTACCATAATATGTAATAGTGGTATATGGATTTGAATGACAAAGTAGTAAACATAGAACTTGTTGTGGAATGGTCAAACAATTTGATATCCATAACTATAAACTAATCGGTATTCGATCTTGAATATGGTTTTTGCGACACGTATCTATTTTTTGCCATTTGCTCAAAAGATTCTTTAGCTTTTTTTTTATATATTTCATCTCTTGTCATATCTTTTTTATGAGTTGCAATTTCCTAACTGTCCAAATGGATCTTTCATTTAACCGTATCTATATCCCCAAATACGCTTAGAGGCATCACCTCTGAGGCACCCTCATAAATTGATTTTTTATAGATAGTATTAACGTCGTCATCATCATCAAAATGCATATTTAAGAATACCGAATTGTCTCCTATACTTTTGAGATCCTATTTTTTTCACTAGATTGTTTATTATCACATATTTTAGAAAACTCATCAACTACCATTATCTTTGATTATATCTCTTGCGTAATTTCAACTAAACAACTTTATGACCATTAGTTTATCATCCACCTGTTCTTTCTTTGGTTTCCTACGGGAGATTATACAAAATCATTGTTCTTCAAGTCAATCCCAGGTCTCACAATACAAGAATTTGATAATATTTACAAAAAAAAGAAAGCAGGATAATATTAATATAAAATCAATAGCATGGCAGCAGCAATAGGCAAACTATTCGGTGATGATGGTACTTATGATGGTAATGAAGTTTTAGATGTGGGAGAGAATGGATATGTCTTGTACCAAGTAATAAAGAATGCTCAAGTTAGACTGAACAGGACCTATTCTAAGAAATCTATAGGCCATACCTCAGAAATAAATTGTAAAAATGGAAAAGATGTAAAAATAGATATCGAAAAACAAGAGAAAGACGTTGATAATACAAAGACAGTAGAAAAAACCGAAACAGATTCAAATAATTCTTTAACCGCAGAAGAGAAAAAAGAATAAATTGAAAAGTTTTTTGCTTCTGAAAATGGTCAAGAAGAAAATTATACACTCGGACAAAGTATTTGTAAAGATATGATAGGTCAACAAAATACGAAACCATTCTTTTATTATTGTAAAGATGATCCTAAAGTTGAAAATACCAATTTTAAAAGCATATAAGACCATATAAGACTCAAAGATCCAGAAAGACACAAAGCGAAACTAGTGGAACTATTACAGAATAAAAAAGAAGAAATAACTCAACAATAAGATTCAGAAGAAGACAATTTGTTTGATTGATATTATTGCAGACAGGATACCACAACTACAAATAAGAAGAAATAAGATAAACAGGCAGTTTTAAAAATCATGGATATACATTCTCAAGAAAAATTTTATTTGAGAAATTTTTTATATGTTTATGTTTTAAACTCCTTATTGAAAACACGATTATTCGCGCTATTGGCTTTAGCTGGAATATTAACAATATCCCTTATCTCTTATCCTATGTTTAAAATGGCATATTCACAACAACGAAATATTTCATTGGCTTTGACACAAGTTCAAAACGTCAACTTGACATTGGGAAAGCCAATGTATTTAGAAAAATTTGAAGTTCCCAAATCTCAGAATGGCATTAATAACAATAATGCCACATCTAGTTCCTCCTCCCCATACTCATTTGTAGGCAATGGAACTTTAAATGGTATGAAAATATCTGCTTCTGGAAGTGGGGTTGTAGTTCCCAGGGAAGATGGTACTAGTTCTATCAAAGGTCATACAGTTTTTATATCTCAAAATGGCAGTGCCAGTTATTCATTTGAGGATATAGCAAACAATGAGAACAACAACACAATAAGATTGGGAGCTGCATTTTTTGATGCAAACGCAACTGGAAATTTGGAATTCCTCAAAAGTAAAGTAGGAGTTTATGAATCTCATGTGGATAATGGAAATGGACAAGGAACATTTATCATGTGGTTGCTAAAAGGTTTAAGTAAATAGGAATACTGAATCGATTATTAATATTGTTGATGGCATCAGAAGTAATCCTTACCTTCGTTTAAAACTGCGTTCCATAATTATTTCTTGTAAAAGTTTTCTACCATTGGGATTTTCTTTTTCTTGCAAATTTGAAGATAGGTTTTCTTTTGGTCCTCTCTTTCCAAAAACACTTAGCTAACAGTATCTAACAAATACTGTGAAATCTTCCAACTACAACCAATCTCTTGTTAGACGTGGCGAAATCTTGTTAGGATTCTTCAAAAAGTTCGAACCAACACCTCCAGGCCATATACCATTGATTTTGATTTCAAATATTTCTAATTCATACGGTAGTAATTCAGACAAAAGGAGAAAATATATTCGATAAATTGATGAGAAAAATTCAATAATTATTTAAAAAGTTTTTATATCACAATACGATTGATGTATTGCACAGTTTTTTTATATTGCTTTTCTCGGATGGAGAATGCAAATGTTCTCCAGATTCCTCTCTTAATCTTCGGTCTTTCTCATTTCCTCTTTTTTGTATAATTCGATAGGAATTTTTACATATCTTCTACGATTCTTTCTGCACCGTTTATAGAGATAATGCCTTAACCATTTTTACAGGTTCCTTATTAAATTCATCATTAATATACATAGTAGATGCTTCTTTGTTATCTTTGATTATGCGAAACTTCAAACGGTGGTCTTATTTTCTTATCAAAATCCGTATCTCCCGCATTATCATCTTTACCTAAAACCATCATTCCTCCATCTCTCCTAATGATATTATAGATGTTGTAATTCCTTGTTCATAGGAGTTCTGGTCATTTTAAAATAAATCAGAAAGATACCGATTATCTATTTAGCTTTTTATATTTTTGGAAAAAGAAAAACCGATTTCATATAGCTATCGTTTAACTAGTTAAATAGTTATTATAATAATACCCATAAGTTACTCCAGCGAATGCAACAACAAGTCATGTATTTTCATATCCATAGTATAGTTCTATCCCTAGGAAAGAAGTTAGTCCATCTTCTTTCTTTGGGTATTTCATTTTATTGTAGATGCGATTTTCTATTAATTGGAAAATCTCCCGCTCCGCTAGCCATAATAATATTAATGCGGGAAATTGTTAGAATGAGAACTAATTTTTAGTTTTAGGGATATAATGCCCTCCTTTCAGAAAGGAATCAATTGCTCCCACTCTACAGGCATCTATTTGGGTAGGAAACCTAACACATAATGTTTTTGGGGCATTATATAACTGGTCTTCACAGTATGCAGTTGCAGAGGCATTGAAGGGTAAAATGGTAGACAAAAAATATAGATTAAATTCCTTGTTGGTTATTTGATTCCCATAAGTAAAGTTAATTGTTTGGTTTTGTTCTTGGGCAAATGCTGTAAAGGAATAGTTTTTTAATTTTCTATTTAATACATGGCGTTGGCTTTAGGAATTAAAAACACATTAAATAAAATAAAAAGATAAATCTTTTGATAATAATTAAATAATAGCGGTAAGAAAGAAAGGGAACAAAGATTATTTACCCCGAGAAAAACAGATGATGGTTTCCCTTATAAATGATTATTCTCTTTTTGGAGATTCTGATGACGAGATGATAGAAATGCTATCTAAAAAAATAGGAAAAGAGAATAACGAGAAAATATCAGAAACTCTTTTCTACCGCTTAAAGAATCTATTGAGAAGAGAAGGCAATCAGGAGAATGGCTTGATTATTATTCTAGATTTCAATTTGTAGAATATTATAGGAACAGAATAGAAGAATTAGAATTGGTCCAGAAAAAGATTTTAAAAACCTTTATTAACGAAACAGATAAACCAGATGAAAAACAAAATAAATCCTTAATCAATCAGCTAGCCAGAACAATAGCAGAGAATTCTAAAACACTCGCTGAGTTTGGTATGGCTCCCCCTATAATAGCCAAGATAAAATTATAGGAAAGCCGTTTTCCAATCACGAAATTCAAATAAAATAAAGATAAATATGGACAGCAACTCCAGGTCTTACCGGAAAGTAATGTCAAATGGTCAATCACATTGTATCTTTAAATGTTTTTCATTCCAGTGTTTAACAAATCTCTGTTGATTCTCTTCAATCTTTTTTGGAAGGTATATGGCAAAGTACAATGAGAATCTGTTACCGATTCTAGCACATTCTGCGCAGTTATTAGTATATGATGATGAAAAACCATATGCTTCTGCTACCACACATTTTTTTGGATGAATAATTTCAAATAACCATCGTAGCCGTGTCAATGATGTCAGAAACAAATGCGATTGTTTCTCTTTTAGCCGTATATCCCATGTAGGTGAGATATCGCTTAATGATAAAGGCTGTTGTGGATGATGGTATTGATTATGGTATTGCAATCGCTCCTGCTGTTTTTTTATCTGCTGCTGCTGCTGCTCATAGTTGATGAGCCCGTGATCATTTCCTTGGATCATCTAATGATCAATTATACATATACAACATTGCATAAAAATACCATCGGTAAATGTTTTGAGACTACCAAAGCAGCGAAAAGTAGTCTATATCAATCGGAGCCCGTTTTCATATTGTAAAAATCCATAAAAAGATTCAGCCAATTCTTTACATAAGATCTTGCATAATTGAGCCTAAACAGCTTTATGGCCATTTAATTAGTCCTTTACAGTTCTATAAATTGTATGCTATGCGTCTGTAAAATAATTATTGTGTTTGTTTATTATCATAACATCTTAGATTGCCACTCTTAACTATGACAAGCAATAAACAAGTGGACGAATATATCCAATAAAAATCATATTAAAGCGATCACAAATATTTTACAAGAGAATGTACCTTTACGTTTACAAAACTATTAACCTGTATTTCGGTGCATTCATACTATAGGTTATCTAAAAAATCACTACTGCTTTTCAAATCATTTACCTATCTTATACCAAATAGCATATGTTTTCTAAAGTCCACTTCTTAACAAATAATCCCACCTATAGATCGAATCTTTTTGTTCTAAGTATGTAGATATCTTGTTTTTTAAACCTGTAAATGATACATAATATTTTAAGGCTAGTAGATATTGTTTGGCTATGTTCCAAATCTCTCCCATTACCATGGACTTGGGTGATGCAGTTGGAAGGAATAATGAGATTAGAGTTTCGTTGTTATCTTCAAAGTACTTTTTTACCTTCTTTGCTTTATAATGAGGAGGAGATGCCTTATCCACAAACAAAAAACATTATGGAAATTTGGTATGTATTTTCTTTAAGAATTCCAAAAATGTATCTCCATCGGATACATTATCCTGTCTGAATAGATGATTTTCTTCCATACTTACTGCTCCAAAAACACATGAATGTTAGTGCGAGCCTGTTATTCTAAAAACAGGTCTTTTATTCTCATCAATCCAAGCCCTCCTTATCCAAAAATCATAAAAGAAGAATGATTCGTCTGGTGATACTACGGCAAATCCGCCTTCTTGCTGTTACTGTTACTGGATATACTTATCTACAAATATCTGGATGCCTTTTTTTGAAAATCTTTTTTCCCCTAAGAATACTGTGTTACCATGTATCTTCCGTGGTATTTTCTTTTGTTTAAATCCTCATTTACGAATATATGGTATATGTGGATATAATGGTATTTTATTCCACTTTTCTTTACGATTAACTTTTCAACCTGTTTTGTTATACTAACAATCCATGTTAAGAAAAATACGTAATCCGTTGTTGGAATTCCGTCTAAACCATAATATCTTCACAATAAAATATCTCAAAATTACTGTTGTTGGAGAATATGTATACGGGCTACCATGCTTCCTTAGTAGTAAACTAGGCCATGGTATGTAACCCATCAGATACAGAATGTTAAAAAGGATAGATTCTTTCAATCTATCGAGAGTTAATCTTTGGGACAGTTTTAATCAAAACTAATAAGGGTTATCTTTAAGCTATATGGAATATATTGAAAATAAATTTGAATTATGACCATGCCTCATATGGTGCTGTTCACTTAAGGCATAATTCCTTATTATGAATCTGCAAATAAATCAAACTAATTCTTTTATGGTTTAATTTACATTCTTCTTTTTTCTACAAGAAAAATAATCATCATCAAAGCATTCTTTGGTTCTATCCTTCAGATATCGCATTCCCTTTCAATAATGATGTTTTTTTCAAAAGAGATGGATGTGATGTTTTATCTTTAAGAATTTACATGGTTGGAGTGGATACCATGAGCCACCATCTGTGGAAACCGCATGTGGGCCATATCCTCTACAACATATGACGAAAATGTTCTGCCACCAGAAACATATTTTTTCGTTCTTTTGATATGCTTATTCCAAGAATTTCTTTGCTTTCGGGTTCAATAATATAGCAACCCATCATATCAAATATACTCTGGTCCAACTTTAATACAGAAGTATCATCTTTTTGTATAGAAGAATATTCTTCTATGTCCTTTTTCTTTGTAGATTGTATTTGAATCCAATTACATTTTTACCTAAAAAAACGTGATTTCTTTTGATAAAGCAATCTGATAGTCTACTATCAGTGCTGTTGTTTTTCTTAAAGACAAACCTGAAAAATAGAAATATAACCATAACTAATATACTCTAAAGAAGATGCTCTATTTCTCAAAACACAAAGGGATTAGGACACCTTCATGCTATAGACTTTCCTTGAGTGAACCGAGCCCATTTTTATCAAATTATATTAAATTATGACCTATCTAAAATGGAATATAATTCTAAATTTTTAAAAAAACAATTTATTTAAGCAATACAAAAAGCAAGAAGATACTTTATTCATTTTTGAAATTTTATGGATCCAAGGTATATCTAGTCAGAAGAGTAAACTAAATGAAAATAATATTTGAATAAATTAATTTTCAAAAGCACAATAGATCTATTGAATAAGGAGATCATATTTTATTAATTATGGATATCAATACAAATTCTGTGCAGAGAACCCAAAGAGCTCTAGTATTCCAAGGCGGAGGTGCTTTAGGCGCATATGAAACTGGAGTTTTTAAAGCGTTATTTGAAACAATAACTAAAGAAGATGAAAAGAATGGAGAGAAAGACAGACCATTATTTGATATTGTTGCGGGTACATCTATAGGCGCTATAAATGCCACAATACTAGTAAGTCATGTATTAGAAAATAAGACTTGGCTAGGCTCTCCAGAAAAACTATATACATTTTGGGATTACATATCAACAAATTCATATGCAGATATAATGCCAGGATTCAAAGACTGGTGGGATTATTGGCACAGAATCAATCCGGCTATTGCTTCAGGCGAGGCAGCTAGAAGGTATTATTCCACAAAACAATTTGAGCTAACTGGGGTATCAAATGTATTTACACCATTTTCTCCTCTTGCAGATACCAAATTTATGGATGTATCAAATACATGGTTTAGATATGATAAAAACCCATTAAAAAGAAGTATAGAGCAATTTGCAAAATTTCCAATAGCGACTAATTATGAAGAAAATCAAAAACAACCAAGACTACTTCTCGTAAGTGTTGATGTACAGGATGGTACAACTGTAACATTTGATAGTTATCCAAAATCGGATGGTTTGAGAAAATCCGAATACGGAAAACATGGTCAAATATTTGGAGTAAATGGAAAAAAAGAAGGTTACGAACACACAATTCCTTATGATAACGGAATTAAATCTGATTTTGTCATGGCAAGTGCATCTGTACCTATCAACTACGACTATTCCGTTATAGAAGATGTAGAATCAAAATTGGTTGATACTCTTAATTCCCCTACAGCAACTGTACAATTAAGCGAGAATAACATTAATTTCAATAAAAAAAGGCGTTACTTTTGGGATGGAGGAATACTAAGTAATACACCAATAAGAGAGGTCATAAATGCCCATCAAGACTATTGGGTCAATGTCAAAGGAGCAAAGAATTCTGTTCCAAATTTAGATTTGTATATAGTTGATTTACATCCATCTAAACAAAACTATGTTCCTCTAGATCACGATGGTGTTCAAAATAGAGAGGCAGATATAACATATCATGACAGAACCGCTCATGACATCAAAGTATCACAAATAATGGCAGATTACATAAATATGATTAGGGAATTAACCCAAGTTGCTATAGATCATGGAGTCTCAAAAAACATTATTGAAAAATTTCTAGATACAACAGCTCAAAGTAAACATCGAACAGGAAAACCTAGAAAATATCGAGATTTAATAGAAGGACAATTCAGTATCGATAAGATAGTAAAAATCGCTCGCAAAAACGATTCCAATACCATATCAAATAAAACTTTTGACTTTTCATATGATACATTAGATCATTTAAGAAATGTGGGATACCTAGATGCTATTGATCATCTAAATCCACAGGACGTTAAAGATAATTAATTGAAAAGTCTTAATTCTCTTTCAGCTGTATCACATATTTTTATTTATTGCCGAGCCAGTGGTTTTAGTCCAGATATTAATTCTTGATATAGACTTTAACTTTGTAAAAGAACATTACAATAACATATTTTGGTATTTGTCTAATTGTGTCATATCTAGAATTATCTTCATAATTGGATCAGTCATAGAAGAAGTAAATTTAGTTTGTATATCTGTAAAACCTAAACCAGTTATATTTATTATAATAATTAGAGCACTTGCAATTATGTTATAATTTGATATATACATAGTTCCTTTTATTATCGAGGGATTTTCTGCTGTGTCTTTTTATTTGTTCTTTAAGTCCTTTTTATTGAACAGAATAAATTTCATCCTCCCTTGAAGATGAAGATGAAGTAAATTTAGTAAAAGTAAATGCCGCAGTTTTGGCAAAAGTTTGAATCATTATTATTATCTTAGCCCCACAGTTAAAAAAATACCGCAAGATATAATCATATATATTCACATATTTATTTTTAGATGATAATCATTTTGCATGGTTATTAATAATAGATACATACACCAATTAGCATATATAAAAAATATTAATAATTTTTGGTCTTTTCTTAATGACGCGGCTGAATTTCTCTTATGCTTAAATCTTTAAAGTTTAATGCAATGTTGTCTGCTCTAAATGTAGCAATCGGACCTGCATTTGTTATTACATAGTCTTTAGGTTTACCACAACCAGCACTATAAAATACCGAATCATTACTTTTTGCATACCAACCCCCATCGTCAATTAAATCATCTACTTTTTTCCAATCATTATTATTTTTCTCGTCTATATATGACTCCATTTTTACTGTTTTATTTTTTTCAATATTGTACATTACAATTTTCCATCCAATCCATCTATCAGCAATTGTGTTTGTAACTTTGTCAACTCCTCTGGCATCAGTATATCCTCCAGTATGCCATATCTCTTTTTTCCATGCAACTGTTCCATCAATATTTATTCCACCATTCAAAGCTGTTCCTTTACATGGCTCTTTGCTATTATGTTCACCTCCTCTTGCATGCCAATCTACATCCATAATGTTTCCACTTTCTTCTTCGTTATTTCCATTATCATTACTGTTTTTATTCAAAGATGTTGTTAGCTTGTAGAGAGTAATTGCTTTAATGTATCCAGTCATCTCCACATTTTTCCATTGCTTATATCCCTTTGGAGTCATAACATTCATTCTTATCATTGAATCGTTGATTGACCATGAATTATCAAGATTATTTTTTTTAATTGGAATATCCCCTGTAATTAAAAATAAAGGATCTGTTTTTGGATCATCCATATTTACAAACCATTCTCTTCCACCAGGCACAGTTGGATAAATTTCCTTTATTCTGAATTTGTCTAGGCCAGTAAAACTGGCCTGTTTACTAGGCACTACAATAATATTATATAAGAAATATATCGTGATAGAACCTAAAACAACAATAACAATCCCAAATAAAATTGAACGATTTTTACTCAAACGATATATACCTACTTATATGATTGTAGAACGTGATCATTATTTAATATTCAATTTTCGAGAATTTTCGAGAATAATAGAAAATTTTTATTCCATTTAAATTCAAAAAGTTATTGTAATTGATAATCTTAACAACTTATCGTTTATAGTATTTTTGAAAAGATCAGTAATCCCTATGAAAACCAAGATAATATTTATTTTCATTATTAATTTTTTTATTATATGGATTAAAACAACAATCCTCAAATGCTTAAATGAATATAATGCGATAAAATGGATTAATTATTCGAGGCCCGGTCCTAATTCAAACCTATTTTCAATTTAGATAAATCTTAAAGCTAACCTCTGGAATATGATTTTTGAGACAAACACTGTCCCAAAGATTAGCTCTTGATAGATTAAAGTATCACCCTTTTTAATATCCTGTATTTGATGGATTGTATACCAAGGCCTATTGCACCACCACCAAGGAGGAAACTGGTAAACTGTATGTATATTCCCAACTATAATTAAGATGTTTTATTGTAAGGATGGTTTAGACGGAATTCAAACCATGTATTACATGCTTTTCTTATCATTGACTGCTGTCAGTATAACCGTAAACTAGCAATAGTCCGTGGTCTGATAACAATACCTAGCAGGCGTATATCTGATAGTCGATTGAAGACTATTTCCACAGATGTAAAAAAGAGAATATCGGAGCCTCTTTGTTTTGTTGTATATCTTTTGTGGATTAGGTACACGATCCCTTAAACATTCAAACTTTTGTATATCTCTGCAAATGTTCCTTTGATCCAAAAGATAAATCTGGCTAATGTGTAAGTTATGTAAAAGACGATAATATACTTAGAGCCTATTCCAAAACTATCCTTCTATAAATTATGTACTACAGGATAGCTGTACAAGATCCAGATAGTTCTCTTTTACTTTCTTTTCATATCTGATGAATAGTTTTCTGAACCTTTTATGTCATCACATATTTGCTTTTTCTACAACCCATCTTTACCAATTAGCATATGTTTTCTAAATTGTATTTCGTAGCAAATAGTTCCTGATATTACGATTGAATCTTTTTGTTCTTAAATAGAAAGATATCTTGTTTTTTAAAGCTGCAAAGGATGATACTATTTCAAAACAAGCAGATCTCGTTTGGTATATTCCATACCTCTTCCATAACCATAAACTCCGGTGATTCTGTAGTTGGAAGATATATACCGGTATAAGAGTATCTTTATTTCTTTCAAAATACTTTTGTACCTTCTTTGATTTGTAATGAGGTGAGGCCTCCAAATACCGAACCATATGTGATTTTGCCAATGTATATATCTTGAATATTGCTAATCGAATTTATATGACCTTTTTTCTTGCTATTGATTTTATTGTTAGGTCTTCAAATAAAATATTTTTTAATTCAATTTCTGTAACTTTGGCTATTGAATAATGAGGTACATTCTCTTGAGTGAATTTAAAAACAGCTAGTTCTCCTATTAGGTTTTTGATATGGTATTTTCAAATATATCTATATTCAATTCTAATTTTGATGAAGGCGATCTAATCGTTCTAATTATTTCACTATTATTAATAATATATCAATATATTTATCGGCTCTGTAAAGTTAAGGAAAAAGCTATAGATTTTCTTGTTATTTATTATATATGATACTACAAGTTAGGAAAAGAACAGAACCTGAAAATACTAGATCTCTTGCGTAATTGCAACTAAACAGCATTATGGCCATTAGTTCTCCATTCATTTGTTCTCTCTTTGCTTTCATACTATTGTTATCCAGAAAACCACTACTACTTTTCAAATCATTTACTGGCCTAACATTATCAGAATTTAATAATATTTACGAGAAGATAACAAAAAGATATGATAAGCATGAGATACAACGCTTATCATCCAAACGAAAAGATCGAGAAAGAGATATAGGCGCAGTCAGACCTTTCAACCTAGATATCAAAAATAAATTCCTAATGTTTTTAGTCTATTATCGTCTTTACATAACTTCTCGTTAGCTGTTGGCTTTTTATTTGATTTGGATCAGAAGAGTACTATCTGCATAGAGATATCCAAAAGATTGATTATTGAATATGATTAGAAAATGTTTGCCGACCCACAGAAAGTATACAATATTACAAAGAGGTCCCGAACTCCTGAACAAGTAGAAAAGTATTTTCCAGGCTTTCTTGCTTTTATAGATTCCACAGAACAGCCGATTCCAAGACCTGCTTATAAGAATAAAAGAAAGATTTTCTATTCCGGCAAAAAGAAAAGACATTCTGTCAAAAATCAACTTACAGTAAACAAAGATGGCTATATCCTTCATAAAGCCACTCATAAGGAAGGACGAAGGCATGATTACGATGTTTATAAGAATAACCATCCCGTGACACCCAAACAAGTTGTTAATGT
>JAICXY010000195.1 GCA_025934495.1 Candidatus Nitrosocosmicus sp. | reverse complement strand
TTGAAAGAACAATACAATACATAAAAGATAGAACCATAGAAAGTTTCGATGATTACTTTCCTTGCAAACGAAAGAATTGTAAATTAAAACATGTAACGAACTGGTTGAAACTGTTTGTAGATTATCACAATAAAGAAAAAAAGTCTTAAGTGAACAGAGCCCATCAACTCTATTGAAACCTCTAAATATACACCTTGAAACTCGAATGATTAAATCTATAAACTGTTGGTATAACACCTTTCTAACTTTATTATTTCACATCTTTGCCATGACTTCATCTATGTGCCTGCGATCTCTAAGATTATAGAATCTCTAGCCATACTTCATCGTTTTGATCTGCTGTTATAGTTTGACTATGTTGACAAAATCCCTCGTGTTCTCCATACTATCTAGATTAAACACTTAAGCGTTGTATTCCCATTCTTTAAATGTGTCCGTAACCTGATTATTGATTTGCACAATTGCATAATGGTTCTTTTTAGGGGTTCTACAAATATAATGTCTCAGGAAATCACCTTTATTCTCATTTGTATTTTCTTTCGTGTTTACACTCATGAAAATAATATATTATAAATATTATAAAAGTAAGAATAGAAAAGTACAGTTAAAATAAAGATCAATAGAAGGCAAAGGTAATAGATAGTTACTAAATAAAGATTGTGAATTAAAAATTTTTGATATATATGGTGCTTCTTAAATATATCAATGTTCTACAGCCTTCCGTCCAAATACAAACCGAATTATAACAATTATTCCTTTTATTAATCTTGCATATTAAAAACAAAATTAACACTAGCAAATTTACAGATAATATCCAGCATGTTGTGAGTACATATGTCAATAGTAATTTAGAGAATAACAGATGAATATTATTATAATATATGTATATTAAAAAGAAATAAATTTTCTTATTCTTATTCTAGTTCTATTTATATTTTATTTTTTTCTATAATTGATTATAAATTATCACAACATCTTTGATGTCCATTTTTTGTAAGTTAGAGAAGCCTGAACATACTAAAAATGTATATATTATATTTATCTTTTCCGGATAAAAAGTGATTACCATGGTTCGGGTTTGCCGTCATAAAAAAATCCTCCACTTGGACCACTATCTGGTAATGTAGCTGCCCATACAATACCTTTTGCTCCTTCTTTTACCGGACGACCCCCGTGACCACCCATATCTGTTGCAACCCACCCTGGATCAACTGAATTAATCAAAATACCAGTGCCTCTTAATTCTGCTGCTATTTTTTTTGTTAAGGCATTAAGTGCTACTTTTGATATGCCGTATGCAGGGGTTCCACCTTCCATATAATGCAATGAACCTGCTCCACTTGATACATTTACGATACGACCATATCCATTCTTTACCATCAACGGAACGAATGTTTGACACATTAGCCAAGGACCGAATAGATTTGTTACTAGGGCTTTACTAACCTGTTCCATGTCTGCATTGATAGCAGATTGGTCTGTATCATATAAAATTGCAGCATTATTAATCAGAATATCTAGGTGCCCAAATTGTTGTTCTATTTTATCAAATACTTGTTCGATATTATTCTTATTAGAAACATCAAGTTGGTAGTGGATAATATCTAGTCCGTTGTCTGTTAATTGTTTGGTGGCAGCTTCACCTTTTATAACATCACGTGCAGTTAATATAACAGTTAAATTTAATTGTGAAAGTTGTCTGCAAGTTTCAAATCCTATACCTTTATTACCTCCTGTTACTAATGCAGTTTTTTTTATTTTTTGTTTTTCCATAAATAATAAAATTGATATTCATTTTATTTAATGTTGAAAGATATTTTTTTTATCGCTACTATGCGTATATATTAAAATTGCTTTAAGGTCATAAAAGATATGACGACACACCGGAATTATCGATCTGAATTATATTGTACCAGTTAACATAAGATCTTTTGCATAATTATTTGCAAACAGCTTTATGGTCTAAAGTTCCTCATTAACCTGTTCTCTCTTTGCTTTCATACTATAATTATTTAAAAAACCACTACTACTGCTTTTCAAATCATTCACTACTGGCTTGACAGTGC
>JAICXY010000092.1 GCA_025934495.1 Candidatus Nitrosocosmicus sp. | reverse complement strand
GATTAACAACCCAATCTTTTGATGATTTATGTTTGCACTGAGGACAAACAATGCATGTCGATATTTCCTCTAGATTGTTTGATATAGACATGATAATTGTATGTAATAATTTTTCAAACTATTTATTTATGGTCTAAAATTATGTTATTATTCAATATATTATGTATATCAAAAAATTGTGAAAGTGTTTTATATAATTCCATCTCCTGGATTCATTCAGCTAACATATTTTAAGAAAATATATAAAACGCCCTGCCGCTGTCTACAAATAATAATTTCTTGTTAGAAGAGGTGAAATTACGTGGATTCGATGATATTGGTAACTAGGACACCGAATTAAAGATATAAATAAAACTAAAATTATTCTCAGCCATTTCTTTATCCTGATATATTTATCCTTCTTTTGCTTGGTTATACTAAATTATACTTTCATTTGCCATACAGGCAGATCAAAGAAAGCATTGCATAAGAGGACACTCCAATGCAAATTACCCGATATTCCGGTTCAACAACAATCCATAGTGACGGCGTACCGTGCCTTATCACGGAGATGGCCTACAATCCAAATCTGATCATATAATCATTTGATCCGTCAAACATACAAGTTGGCACAGCGGAACTTAGGTTTGTAGATGCACTCAATCAAGCACTCAATCAAGCACTCAATCAAGCACTCAATCAAGCACTCAATCAAGCACTAATCATCCAGATTGACCTCGAATATGAGTTAAACATATTATCCCAGATTCAGAAAGGCATCAATCCAAATCTGACGAGCTGATGATGATCGAATAAACGTCAACAGCTTGCCCACAGTTATCTTTATACAAGTATTTTTCATTTGTCATTGCAGGTCATATTACAGAATGACGATCGATCTTTACATTTTCCACTTGATCCATTTCCTTCATTAGTGGACGCGCACATATTCAAGTTGCATTTACCTGCCATAGTCATGATGTTTACACCTATTCCGCCGCAAGAATATGAAGTGAGCCTTCACGAATATGCTGGATGTAGATCTTCCATTCATCCGACATAAACTGGTAATAGCTTTACTACCGTATTCAAGCAGAAATGTAATGGCTTAAAATTGGTATATCCATCCACAGTTTCCAAATAGGTTGATAATTTGTCACAACCTTGGATGAGATTGAATTTATTCGATCCCTTTTAGATCATTTATACACAGTCTGTAACGTTATACAATACCATATTTGGTATTTACAGATGATTGAACAAACCCCATATTAAAAGATGAGAAATATCCTTCTGATTGAAATTAATGTTTAAATGTCAATATTCAAAGTATCTGCACTACCCAGTATAACAATGCCTATCTCGGTAATAGGATAAGGCCATAGATGCATTGTAACCAACAACAGTAGATCCATTATGTCATACTATTTCATGACTAAAGTTTATAGATATAATCCAGTTAACCCAATATAAAATCCAAGGTTATCTTTATTACCTTATGCTTGTAGATTATTAGAAGATAAAAGCTGGTGTTACGGCTCATTAAATGGGATTCCTGCATTGCATTATCTAATTGCCTATTAATCCAATTTTAGCTGACACAAATTCCAACATTTGATTTTAAATATGTAATAGAATAGTTCTTGAAATTACTGCATATTTATTTATTTATTTATTTATTTATTTATCGAAGGATAAACTATCATCAGAGCTTGGTGTTTATTTAAATCATTAGGGATTATAACTTGAGTATTTAATTTATCATAGGTTATTCCATTTATTGATAAAAACTTTTTGTTAATTTCTCCAAAATAAGTGGTGCTTGGTATAGGAAACCTTGGATCTGAATTTGTAATATATATAATATCAAATGCCCTGTTTACTTTCTGGATTATTGTTGAATTAGGATTATGTGGATATGGAATTTGTATATCATAATGAGCATAAATAATTGAATTTGATACAGTTACAGTATTTTGTTCTGGGTTATATTTGAAATATTGTATAATGTTTTTTCCTGTTTCGTTTGATATGCTTTCTATAGCTCCAGAAGTGTGGTTATCTAAATGAAACATTAATTGATTAGGAATGAATTGTATTTTATCTAGAGTTAATGGGACAGATAAACGTATAAAGGGAACTGCATTAGAAGCCATAGCAGGAGCAGCATAAACTCTAATCGATATATCATTAAATAATACAATTGAAATTGTCACTAATATGCAAATAATCGTGATATTTGTTATTGCTGTTGTTATCAACATTAAATCTTATATAACATATCATTCTTCTTATTTTTGTTTTTAAACAAAATTGTTGACAATTTTCCATAAATATGTCTGCGCTATGATGATCATTATAACGAGGTATATTCATAAAACCATTTTTTAGATAAATTTTGAGATGATTAAATCCATCGAGATATAAGAAAATATTATAATAATTGAACTTTTTTGCAATATTAAGTGAATTATCAAGCATTAGCTGTCCAATTCCTATCATCTAGAGGATTTTAATAAAACATGCTCTCTAATTCAGCAAAAGCAGTATCAGTAGTAGTAGTGACGAATAAGAAATATTTTAACTTTCTAATTAGAACAGTTACAATTATCTGATTATTATCAATTCGTTCTACGGTTCAAAAGCAACAGTCCTCATCATCTTTATTATAATGTTGTTTTTTATTTAACAAAACAGAATTTAAATTATCAAAAATCAATATGATGTTATTTATTTACTAATATAACAACATCCACAAATTGTTATAGTTGTAAGCAGTATTGCATTTGTCATATATTGAAACTGCAATAGGAATGATGATAATAGCAGATCTCCATCAAGTATTACATAGTGATTACCAAATACAATAGTATCTCTTTTATCGTCATATCATATTAGTGACCATGGTAATAATACGAGGTTGATCTGGTCAAATATATGCATTATAAGGATTAGACAAGCATCAGTAAAAAGAATATCTCTCTAATGATAACAGAATATTGTTGGTATTGATGGATTATATTGTTGGACTTGTTTGATTTCATTGATCTGGCCTCATCATCACATATTGAGGATAACATTTACAGCAAAATAATCAGAAATTGGAACGAATTTATTAATAGTTTACATTCAGAAGAGGATAAACAACTATTACTTAAAATTATGAGTAAATGCTACTTCAAGTATCAAAAATCTATAAAAGCCTATGGACTCTCAGATTTTGATATATATACTGCATTGTTAATGTCCATAATAATAGATCAACAAATCCAGATCGATGAAAAAAAGCATGAATAATGGCATTATCCATTGTTCAAAAGGATCCATAATGAAATCAACATCATAACGATAATCCATAACCATTGAATAATATAGTAATCTGCATGTACTGATTCATCAAATTGCAGTAGTAAACCTTGCTTGTTTGTGTATTTCCTTTACATGACCTTATATTGAAAACCGATATAGATATTATATGGAAAAATAATTCCCGTTTTGTGTCGCAATCATCTTTCCCCCATAATTGTATGCTTTAATTATTTTGGAATAAAATGTGATAATATTTTTAGGTTTCAATTGATATGAGTAAAGTTCTTTTAAAACTCAAATATTATCACATTTGATAACATCGACAAACAATTGAGAGTCTGCTTGGTCTTGGAACTCTAATTTTGATAATTTGATCTATAGTAATTCTTGTGTACCGATCACATAAATTAATAGACATCAACAACAATTTAGAACTACACTCTAATCGACTCTGTTTATTTAACGATAAATCTATAGATCGAGTATTTTATTTCTGAAGTGAACTTAAGAAACAGAATACCTTTAGAGTATATTGGTTATGCTTTATAATTTTATTTTTTTGATCATCGTTAAGAAAAACCTCTGAAAGGTTTGTAATACATAAGGAAATTCGATCGATTACTAACTACTATAGCAAAGCACAATATTATATTACTTTACCTTTCCGTATATGATCAAGGTTATTATTTTGGTATTTTTCAGTGTTTCAAAGGGTTTCATAAATTAATAGAATTCTATAATTCGTGGTTTTCTTTATATGAAATTGTACTTTTGTTATTTATAGTAGAAGAAAGTTTAACGAGCAATCATATCACCTATTTATGGCCATAATCGTTATAGGTAGCACATATAACAATCCTAGGAATCAACAGGCCCGTGGAGAAAGATTCGATATAGACTAAATCGAACTCATATTATTAGTATGAAAATTTGAAGGAAAATATAATTTATTTGTAGGACGAAAAGGATTCTGTAAAAACCATCAAAAAAATTATTAATCCTATGTCCAAATTACATTTTGGTAATAATCTTATTTGCAAATGTATCTAGTGCTTCTAGTTCTTTGGATGACTCAAAATTCACTATAAGATACTGGATGCCAACTTGCTCAAGTGCCTCTATTTGTCGTTGAATATCTTCAGGTGTTCCATAAATAACAAATTCTTTAAGTTGGTCTTCAGGTATTCCTCTAAAAGTCTCCCGTACTCTATTTTTTGCCACCTCCTTATTGTCATCTACTACAATAGTCCCAAGTTTAGTTTTTAATATCGAATCATAATCTCTACCTACGTTTTTACAATGCTCTTTTAAAATACCCAGCTTGTTTTTTACAGATTCAAGGGATCCAAATAAATTACAAGCATTAGCATATTTTGCTACAATTTTGAGGGTTTTTCTTTCACCACTTCCTCCAACTAATATGGGTGGCGATGGCTTTTGTATTGGTTTAGGATTGCAGTATGCATTGTTAATTTGATAATACTTTCCTTTGAATGAAGCATAAGGTTCTTCAGTCCACATTTTGCGTATGATTTGAATTGCCTCTTCTAATCTGAGCAATCGCTCTTGGTTGGATGGAAAACTAATACCATATGCCAAAGACTCTTGTTCATTCCATGCCGCACCAATTCCCATGAACAATCTCCCTTTACTTAGGATATCGAGTGTGGCAGCTACTTTTGCTAAAACTGATGGATATCTGTATATTATGCCAGTTACAAGTGTACCTATCTTTATTTTTGTTGTTATTCCTGCAAGCATAGATATTACAGTCCAGCCTTCGAGCATAGGCTCCTCGGGTCTTCCCACAAACTGAATTTGATGAAAATGATCCATAACCCAGAAGGAATCAAAGCCACTGTTTTCTGCCTTTGTAATAAGGTTTTTTAATGAATCAGCAATATTAGAGACATTACTATCTTGACCGTCATAATCGAAACTGAAATTTGGGTGTTGTATTCCAAATTGCATGTGTTATAATTTAGATGCGATAATAATAAATACATCTACAAAAAAATCATGGATTGATTATCTTATGGCTTATAACATATAATATATAATATGGTAGTCCTTTTAGGAGACAATTACATATTGATTTGAATGTAATCTTTTAGCATATTGTTTTTATCAATGGAACTGAATTGCTGTTATAGGATGGTAACATAATATTTTATATTTCTGGACTAATCAAGTATTAAAATGTCGCCGATATGCAAATTTGAAGACATAACAACCCCATTTAATAGTGTGTTTTCTGTTTCCTCTGTATTTGAATACAATAATATCTCTGATATTATAGTTATATTATATAGAATCTATTTATCCTTCATTAGGTCTTGATATCTCATTAGATAAAAACGAAAATTTAGTAAAAGTAAATGATTTTGAAGATAATGAATTTAATCCGAAATTAGGAGAAATAGAATTTGCAAATGGAAAGTCTGCTCAAATACAATTAAGTATTTGGAATATACCAAATAATAAAAATCTGCCATGTATTGTAGAATTTGATATAGATGTTGAGACTGAAAAACCATTCAGTGAAAACGAGAATACGTTCGAAGAATTTCCTGAATCAAAAATAGAAGGAGTAAATAAGCTATATAACACATTACAGGATAAAAGCATTGGTATCGCAGATTTTGAAACTTCAAAAACAAAAACACAATTTGTATATGATTATAGAAAACAATAATTATAATTATTTATAATAATATACAGATTATTCAAAGATTGATTGGTAAATTAATTAATGCCCAAGTCTTATTGCAACATTCTTTTTATCTTCAACAAAAATAATCTTCTTTTAATGCTTATTAAAATTGTTATTCATATATTGAAGAATGATTTCTTTGAGATGGATTTGAAAACTTTAGTGCTTTAAATTTTTTGTTAGATTCATGCTTGCTAACTACTTTTTTCTTTTTATATTTTTCATCCTTTTTGCTATCCCCAATTATATTTATGGATTGTTCGCCATTCGTCTTCTCTTTCATTGTAGTTGAAGATGCATCTATAGGTTTTACAATATCGACATCATCTATAAACGTATAATTATTATTTTTAGGAGATGTTTTTCCTTTAATTATTTTTATATCCCTTTTTTTCATTATCTATCACTTTAACCACAGATGAAACTCAAAATCTGTCATAAATTTTAAAAAATTAGCACCCATTTACAAATAATAATATACTATTGTGTATTTGCCACTAATAGCAATTAACCAATTATAAGACAAATACTAATTTGAAAAATTTATGGCAGAAAGTTTTGAGCCCTCAACAAATGTCTTGTTAACATACATAAGATATAAGTTTTTAGTTACATGTATATGCTTTAAGTTGATAAAAGTTCCCGTTTGGAATCTTAAATTATAAATACAAAGATATGGTTAGAAAACTGTTTTCTCTACAATACAAGAAATTATAGAACCATCACATGCAGCATTGGTAGTATGAGATTTACAAAATCTGGTTGTTGATTATATCTTCAACAAGGACGAGTTTATGAAAAATCTAACTTTGTTAATTGAAGCGGCAATAAAATTAAATACCAACATTATTTTCATCTATAGAAACACTTCCACTAAATACGAATCTTTAGCAAGACTTTATACATTTGCCAAACTGCTAGCAGCCAGCAAAGATCTATACCACCACCTGAAAAAGGGATTCCATCCATTACAATTAATGGAAGTGAAATAAGCCTTTGACAACCAAGCCTACTACAAGTATTTTTATTGGCACGAAATCTAAAAGAATGATAAGAAATGCAGAAAGTACTACCACAATATTCACAGGCATAACAACCAAATGGCATGAAATCAGTACAAGAGATGCATTAAACGAAGACTCTTTATCCAATTATAATCTCAGATTCGGTATCACCATTAGATAAGGATATACATAATAGATCATTCCATGGTATGGAACTATGTCTAACAATTGTTTCTAAAAAGAACATTTATTGTATAAAGTCAAATATACTGGACCTATAAAATTAACCAAGCCCCAAACTGAAAAATTGTGTATAAAAATGTATTAAGAATGTTAGTTAGAGGAGCAATGGATTCTGCAAAAATATTAATGAAAAATAAAAGACTTTTGCTTGGATTAGATACGTATTCATTTGAAGAAAATATAAAAGATAATTTTAATAAAAGATAATTTTAATTCAAATAATAAGATACAGAGATCGATATATGGTAAAGGAGAAATAAAAAAAATTCTTATAGGATAAAAATTGAGAAAGGATTTGAGAGTTTACAATCTCTTTTCAATATATTATAAATCCTAATTGCGCAATATTTTTCAGATTCAACACACGTTTTCACACTCAAAGAAGATTGACATCTAAGACCAAGCAAGTGTATTTCTGCATATACATCTGGCATATTGAAGGTTTGACAAATGAGCCACTCAAGAGCTTCACTATGATTTATAAACACAATGTATCCGTATAAAGTAAAGAAAACTATAATTCTTTATTTTCAAAAGTTCATCTTAAATATAGAGGATGTAACAGATAAAGAATAATTACTTTATAATATCTGCCGGTTTAGAGAAAAATTATCCGATTTTAGTCTTTGATCATAGAATTATATTTTTGGAAATCGAGCAATAAGAAAAGTAAGAAGTTTTATAAAATAATATATATTTGAATTTTTTTGCAATGTTTGATATTATTTGAATACATTTTGTTGTTTATTTCTAATTAGATAATTTATTATTCTTATGTCAAAACAATCTTAAGTTATTTTAATACCATAACGTGTTCTAAAATCAAGGAAACAGCTATAGAAATCTCCCTTGTTTATAACCATGATACTTCAATTAAGAAAAAGCCTGCTGAGGGTATTGCTGATTCTTTTTGTATCCATACTTTCTTGTTGATCTCTCATTAAGAAATACTTCTAAAACCATATCTTTATGTGTAAAAATATAAGTCATCGAACAATAAGAAAGTATAGATACAAAAGTACAAATTTGCAGAAAAATTATCTTATAGGATAACCAACATCTTAATTTTTGTATCCGTAATGATGCACTTAACTCAAAGTTATTGGCTCTAAATACATTTGGCTCTAGATAGCAATAGAACATAGCAATAGAAAAGTATAGGATTAAGGAAATCCAATGGGAAAAATATGTTTATAGCAGCAAAACGTTTTCTGTCAGCAGATGCTGTAAAAGAATAACAAAGAAAATGACATCCAAACTTGAGCCCTTTTGTATACTTGACAATATCTTTATAGGATAATTAAATTATGTTCTTGTTGAAAAATTTAGCTAACCTTAAAAAAGATAGGATAAATTATGAAATATGTGCACATTTAGCACAGTACTTTGCATATATCTATACTATAATAACCAACAATAGCTTATTGTTATTTGTATTATAAATATGTCATTTGGAATATTTAAAGAAATTGAAAGGCTTGTTGAATATATTCCTATTGAAAGTCATGCTGAGGGCATAGGCAAACTTGAAGAAAATACAAATATTGATACACAATTTTATTTCAAAGATTTAGATGGTATCGCTGTTAGATTAGGCGTGCTAGAGATGGGTAAAAATACAATAAGTTTAAGGGATATCGTTAAACTTTTAAATAAATTTTTAATAGATGCTAAAATAGATGAAATAGTTGAAAGTCCACGTCGTTATCGACAATTGCAATCTAGCGGATCAGGACTACCTTTAAAGAATTTATTATTTGATTTTAGTCTTTCAGCATTAAATGGAGATTATTTAGATGCCAAATTATACCTCACTCACTCTTTTTATCTTCTTGGACTTAGAAGGAGGTTTGTCTTGTTATTATCCATCTTGATTAATGAACCTGTGTCTATTAATGATACCGATGTTAGAAAATTATTCACATACCTTGCATTAATATCTGAACCAAATAATGTTGATGTTCATTTTGATATGGATAATAATGGTTTTAGTAATAGGTATAGTATTTATTTACAAGAACTACAAAAAGTTACTTTACCTGATATAAATAATAGTCCTCTCATTAATCTCAGAAATCAATGATCAGATCTTAATTTATTTTATATTTTTATGGAGTTATGTAAATACTCGAATAATCTTTATTGTAACGAGAATTGGCTTATTTAGTTTTGCTAGTTTTTAAAAACTTGAATATATCAAAAAAATACAACAATATTTTTGTTGATGAAAATAAGCAGTATTATTAGTTTACATCGAACATGTAACATTCTTTACACATTAGTTAAAATAGGAAAACAAATACTTGCAGATCGATTAGAAAATTAATTAATTTTTATTCTTAATCTAATTTATTTTATAAAGAATGTGACAAACTTTCAATATGATGTTAAGTGTGTGTAATACTATAATATGCAGTAATTCGGTTAATAAATTTTAGAGTGGTCATCAATGATCATAAAATCAGGTTAATTTTTATAATCGGCTATAAAATAAAAAAATATTTTAAAATTATTTTTTGCTTGGATTATTTTGATCCAGTATTAGTAGAATTGGTACCAGTTAGTGCAGTTGAATTTAGGTTTGCATTTAAGTTTTATTATTGACAACAGGCAATGTTGTATTTGAACCTGGAGTTTGGATTGCAGTTGAATTTGACTGGGAAAATGCAGATAATGATATTGATGCAAAAATATGGTACTCAATATTGATATGGAAAATACAATCCTGAGATTAAAGTTGTATTTTTTTATTAACCATCGGAATAATTTGGTCTGATCTACTTATTACTGCTTTCAAAGATGAGAAATATAAATGAGACATATGTAAATCTTGACAATAATTATAACTATCGGATTATATGGTTTATAAAAATGCATTGGAATTATATAAAATAAAATAGTGAATGTATTAAAAAACCTATTCGACGAAAATCTTTTCTTTTAAAAAATTAATATCCATTTTGATTTATTTTTAAGAGGAACATAACTATGAATATATTTATAAATTACTCATTAAATAATGATTATTGCCAGAACAGAAATTCTTTAATATTAGATGATAGAAAAAAATATATTTTAAAAAAAGATCTTTAACTTATCATATAGAAAATAAAATTTGTTTAATTGCAGAATAAAAGACGAGCATGTTAAAACATTTACATCTTGCAAAAAAATCACAAATTAATTAATTATCTATCCGACTATATCCATTCGTCTTTAACTAAATTATAAACTTTTTTCCTTGTATCATCTAGACTGTTCTTCTCAATTATCAGTCCTTGATTTCTCAATTCTTCGATAGATGCCTGGACTGTTCTCCTAGGGAGATTAGTCATATAAATTAATTCACTTTGTTCTACTGGATGTTTATTACGAATTATATAGTATATGAATTTGGTAGCCGGGCTACCTTCTGGTCCTTTTTTAACCGGGGTTATGCTAAAGCTTGCTTTAGAAAGAAATCCTCTTCTTTGAGATTCTATGGAGACTACATTTTCAAGTTTTACCTCGCCTAAATTTACTCTTTGTCCAAATTCAGCAATTAATACAGCTTGCTGTATTTCAAGGGGAGTTTCAAAAATGATGTTATTAGGAGATATTTTCGATGTAATAGCTGACAAAAGGTTCCATTTTATGTCTCCTTTTTCATCGTATATTCCTACATTAAAACCTAAATTAGCTTCAAGTATTATTTTCTCTTGACTGATCTCCAAGGCTTCGTTTATCCTTTTTATTGTTTCATCCAAAGTCAGTTGTCTTCTGGGATCCTTTTTGCCTATTTTCCATTGATGCCTCAGACCATGCGATTCCATAATTTTTATAATTTTTTTCTTTTCTTCCAGAGAAAGATGTATATTATTTTCACTAATTTCTATAACATCAAATCCCGCTATTTTTGATTCTTCAACAAATTGAACAAACATGTTTTCTCTTATTGCATACTCTGTTAAAGTACTGCCAGTAGATACTAATACGTTATTTTTATGATAAAAGTCAATTCTTTTAATTAAATGTTCTTCTGATATTAGTAGAGGATAAGCACCATAGATTTTAACCATGTCTATGAAAGGAGAAATAATTTCAAAGTTCTCACTATCAAAACCTTGAAATTTGTCTATTATGTATGTAATTCCTTCGTGTCGAGGTTTGTCATGGTCAACCCTACTTTCAGTTAAACTATCTAACATAATATCAAAGTATGTAATATTTGCATATTTTGAAGTATTGATATATGTCCTAAATTGTTAAATTAAATTTTTTTTTCCCTTAAATTCATATACTATGCAAATTTTGCTCATATTAAATGTTTTAAATATGAATTAGTAATTTAATGTCAAAATATTCTAACGTGGTTAATTTTAAAAGAAATCTATTGGTGCAATAGATTAATTGAAACTATAAAATAATCGATTTGAAGAACAACAACTAATCATATTTAATGAAGTATACAAATTGAACAATTATGTCAATAGCTGATTTAATCTTTTAATACCATTTCATTGATAAAAGAAGAGATATTGTCAAAGAACAGGGTTTCTATGAAGTTGAGTTGTGATCCTAAATAGACAGCCTAAAAAAGATAAATTATCTCCCTTTTTTTTGATTTATCTATATGGATAGATTAAAAATACGGTGGTAGAAACTAATTAAAAATCACTAATAGACTTTAGAATTCGGGAAATGATGCATAATAACAAGAAAATGTATAAATTAATTGTATAAACATTGAATAGCAATATAAAGAGAGAATAAATCTGAATTGCTTAAGTGGGTTTATAAGTATATGAAACATAATTTGTGAGCACTTTACAACAAGCATATAATAACTAAAATCCAGATTATAACAAATCAGAATAATTTTAGATATATCCTTAATTAAAGTTTGGTTTGTATAATAAAAATATATCTGTGCGTTTAATATGTAAATTTTACTTATATAAAGTAAATATATTGTCAATTTGATTAAAATACCATATTTGGGAACAACAATATGGTCAATTCCCCATTAATTAAAATACATACATCAACTAAATCAAAGACATGTATTTGATGAGGGAATATTTTTTACATAGTCTAATCAATTTGTTAAAATCCATTTAAATTATTTGAATTATGAAGGTTATTGAGAACAAGAAAAAAAAATTTATAGAAAATTAGTTATTTTTTAATATGATGTAGAAATCCAAAAATAACATTGGATTAATAGATATGAAATAAAAAATATGAGCATTTATCAATTTTACGATATACTAATGATCAATATTTGGGATACCATATTTGCTATACCTTGATTATTAAATTACTAAATAATAGATATTCTTTTGCTGTAAAAAGGTATCAAATAAAACTTTATTACATCTTTAATTTTAAGATATTTTGTTAGATATTTGTATAAATGAATTAATTTATTAGGTATCAAATATTAATTATAATGGAATTATATTTACTTTATTTCTTCTAATAAAGAAAAATAAAATAGGCTGACGATTGGTAATAAACCTTACTCCGAATTACCAAGATCCATACACATGTCCCAAATCATAATTTAAATTTGAAGGTTTATTATCCTTATCGGCTCTGTTCATTTAACGTCTCCTAACTCCTTGTTGTGGTAATCGATAAATAAATTCAACCAGTTTTTCACATGCTTTAGTTTGCAGTTCTCAAGCCTACAAGGAAAGTAGTCATCGAAACTTTCAGTCCTATCCTTT
>JAICXY010000169.1 GCA_025934495.1 Candidatus Nitrosocosmicus sp. | reverse complement strand
TATGGATGTTGGAGCAAATTTGAAAAAAGATAATTGGAAAGACGTTCCCGCAGAAATTAAAACAGCAGGCCAAACGATAACAATTACTTTGGACGATTTAAAAACAGGTCACCATTTCAATAACTATCCTATATTTGGAAAAATTAATACAATTTCTAAGATAAATACTATCAAAAACATTAATAATGCCACTAAACAAATAAATGTCAAAATTGGTTTTAATGAAAATCCTATTGCTCGCGGAAAAATACAAACATTTACCTTAGTTGCTTCTGATTTATCATCAAATAATACGATATCTGGTTTGAATATTAATAGTACAATTTTACCACCTTCGGAGATAAAGAAAATTAATGCGATAAATTTAACTAATTCTATATTTACAGATAAATCTATAAAGAAAATTCAATCATTTAGTGGTACTACTGATTCAAATGGCCAATTCTCTTATTCTTGGAAATTAAATAAAAAGTTTAAACCTGGTACTATTACCGTGGTTACACAAATTTCAGGCCTAGGATATCAACCAATAACAAAAGCTACTACATTTAATGAAACTAAAAAATGAACGATAATGTAAAATATCCTATATTATATTCGGCTGTAAAGTTAAGATATTTTCTTTCTTTATTATATTAATCTGCAAATAGATCGAGTCTTTGCTGTAAATTATTGAGTTTTCATTTCTTTTTTCTATAATGAAGGTAATCATCCAATGGTTATATCCTCTATTCAAATATGTAATGTCTTTTACCTAATTTGTCAAGATCTATTTAGAAGTTGGGATAATTGTGAAGCTTTGCCTTCTTATAATCTAAATTTAAGATATGAAGAAATGTTTTTTTTATATGATTTTTAGATATATGATTCAGATAAAAAACGAATGGAAATAAGGAAGCCAAATAATATACATTCTCAATTTCCTTATTCTAATATTGGTTATGCATATTACTTTCATCTGTCGTATAGAAATTCTCTATGAACAAGAGGAAATGATAATTATGATAGATATAGTCCTGGATAGTCTATGTTATGAATGAATGCATGAAAGAATAATCAAATCGGTATTGGTGATATAGAAACCGATATTGTTAAGTTAATATATTTTCTTATTTTATCGCATATTAAATATAAAATAAAATTTGAAATATAAAATAGACATTTGATTTATTTACTGCACAAGACCAACCAGAGGAATATCTTTGAATTCATCGAACAATACTGCCTGCTTATCAAAGCTTATGACTAGGGTTCTTTCGTTTAGAATGGATATATGAACTGGTTCATCTTTAAAACTATTAGTTTCATCAGCTATTTTTGGATTATCTGAATGCACAGTTTTGACCACATCAATCAAACCAACATATGTTATATCCGAATTTTGTTGATCTACCGAATTCGCTCTAAAGTTTGAAAGATTATATGAAGTAGTAGTGGGATTCTGGTTTTCTAATATCATAGGTCTTGTCGAATTAAATACATATGGATTCATTCCGTCTGCTTTAGAATGAGTAAGGATATTGTTTGCAGTAAGAGGGATAACATTGTATGTTGTATTGGCAGTTAAAAGATAAAATATGGGTTGCTTTACAAACAACGAATTAAAATCCTTAATACCATTTTCATCTGTTTTCAACGACCAATTTCCGGATAAACTATTAACTATTATACTCTTATTCGGATTGTATTCTGAACTTATTATTACACCTTTTAAATTAACACTATTAAAGGAAGGGTTAAATAAGTTTGAAGTGTTACAAGAGGTTTGAGTTGTACTTGTAGATTTACCATTATTATTAGTCTGTGATTGGATGGCAATGTTATTGCCTGTATCACAATTATTGATATTTTTATTATTATTATTATTTGATTCTAAACTTGAATTAATATTTGATTGTATTTGTTTATTAATATTCGAGTTTAAATTTTTATTGAATTGTTGTATGCTATTAGCTATTGATGGTTGAGCATTTACATAATTGGAATTTTGAATACCTAATGAAGTAACCCAAATAATACTTACAACTACAATTAAAAGAAAAATTCTATTCATATTTAGGTTTATATTATGTAATATATTAAATTTTAGGGTTCGCTTAACAGTTGAGTAAATAATGATGTATGTTCTTCTGTAAACTGATACTGCTTGTTCTCATAGGCAAAATTATTATTGTATTTTTTTAATATATCTTAGGTTCTAATAATTAACAAATCTAAACGAGCATATTATCTTTGCATTATAGATTATAAGTATTTACATAACTGTTAACAGGTCTGTAAATTGTATGCTATGTTTCCCTGCAAAATAATGTGGTGTTTGTTTAGATATCGTAACATCTTTAGCTTGCTACTCTTAACTATGACGATTAATCAGCGAGTGGACGAATATATCTAATAAAAATCATGACAAAGCGATCACAAATATTTTACAAGAGGACGTACCTTTGTGTTTACACAGCTGTTAACAGAGCCGGGTTTAACATATCATCGGCTATTTTATATTTCAGCAGTGGATTAAGATTGATGTTTTTAATATATGGATAAAGTTGTTAAAATAATATGATGACAATAGATTTCTTGTATAATTAGATGCTTTGTCACCTAAATCCTTATCCTTTAGTCATATCCTTGCTTGGTTCTCTAGATTCTCCTAAACAGATTATATGAGACATGGTTATAATTCAAATATATTTTCAATATGATCTACATAGCTTAAATCTAACCCTTGAGATATGATTTTGATTAATACTGATCCAAAGATTAGCTCCAGATAGATTAAAGGAATCCATACTCTAACATTCTGTATTTGATAGGTTGTATACCATGGCCTACTCACCAAAAATGAAACGTGGAAGACCGTATGTATGTTCTCTCACTGTAATTTTAAGATGTTTTATTGTGAGGATATGGTTTAGGATTGATTCCAACAATGCATTGCATCTTTTTCTTAGCCTGGACTGTCTGTATAATCATACACTAGCATTAGCCTGTGGCTTAGTATCCATTCTATGCAGTAGACGTACATTTGACAGACGATTAAAGATCATTTTTACAGATATAAAAGAAAGAATATCGGCAATGGGATACCTGTTTGTTGTAGAAGGTATGGCAAACCCTTCTATAGCTGCAGCAGTAGATAGCACTCTAGTAAAATCAAAGGGTAGTGTATTGTATGGCATAAATCATCCATATGGAAAAAGGAGTAGTACCATGTCCTATCTTGGTATTGATACAGATGCAAGATGGTTGGGATACAGTCATACCAAAGGAAGATGGATGTTTGGATATAAACTACACATCATATCGACAACAACAGATGATCTAATAGTACCTCTAACAGCAGAGATGTAACTACTACTGCTAATGTACAGGACAATCAGATGTATGTTCATTTATCATCATCATCATCATCATCATCTTTGTTTTCTCTTTACCCTTGACACGTTATATGGTAGCCGATCCAGGAAATGACGATAAGAAACTGTATGAATATAGCAAAAGTATTGGGAATAGATCTGGTTTGTCCTCTCTGTTGAACGATACGAAAATATTCTCAGAGAGGTTTGAGCTTGTATGCTTTTATGAATCGGAATTAGGACAGGTTATCTACAGCCAGAGGAGAAGAATATCTATAGAGCCGTCATTGATAGAACATATCAAATCAATCTTTAGGATAGACCAATTATCTGTACGTGGATTTCATAAAGTATCGGCAATTGTACTTTTGTCTGTTTTGCTTTATCAAATAATGGTATACTATAACTGTAAAACTGAGAAAATAAATCCAAAATCAATAAAATATATACCTGGAACTATTGGGTGTGATAATCCGATAAGATAAATAATTGGAATTGTGGTTCCATCTTCGATTAAATGTATAGTTCCTGTGACTTTCTCCTTTTAAATTTGTATATATTTTATTGGCATCTAGTTGAATAAGATCTATATAAACTACTTGATTGGATATACATATATTACCACAAGAAAAATATATACACTCTTACTTATAGTGATAATGGAATATTGTATAAATATTAAGAATAATAAAATTAATACACTATTATCTATTTTTATAATAAATACGTTAATTTTAGCTCCTTTAGGGGTTAGTAGTGATGTATTTGCTCAAGGCGGCGTCAACTCTGCAAACCAGGGTATCGGCCAATCACAGGCTGATGTACAAAATGCTCTGTGCCTTTCTGGAGCTCTTACTGGTCCAGCCTGCAACAATACTAGTGTTCAAGGCCAATCTAACACTGGAAGCAACACTGCTGGTCAAACAGCTGGTGGAGGAACAGGTAAACATCATGCTAGCGGCGGCGTCAACTCTGCAAACCAAGGTATAACCCAATCCCAATCAAATCAACAAAATGCTCTGTGCCTTTCTGGAGCTCTTACTGGTCCAGCATGCAACAATACAAGCGTTCAAGGCCAATCTAACACTGGAAGCAACACTGCTGGTCAAACAGCTGGTGGAGGAACAGGTAAACATCATGCTAGCGGCGGCGTCAACTCTGCAAACCAAGGTATAACCCAATC
>JAICXY010000127.1 GCA_025934495.1 Candidatus Nitrosocosmicus sp. | reverse complement strand
GGTCATAATTCGATATTACTCATCTTTATCCACAATTTCATTTCATCAGCCAGTTCCAAGCATATACTTTATGGATTTTGGATTTATTTTTTCAATTTTACAGTTATAGTACACCATTATTTGATATAATAATACAGACAAGAGTACAATTGCAGATACAGTATGAAATCCACGTGCTGGCAATGAGTCTATCCTAAAAACTGATTTGATATATTCTATCAATGACGGCTCCATAGATATTCTTCTTCGGCTATAGATAGTAGCCTGACCTAAAGACGATTGATAAAAACATACAAGCTCAAGTCTCTCTTTTTGGAACATTTCATATCGTTCAACAGGACAAACTAGATCTATCCCTAATACCTTCTTGCTATACTCGTACAGTTTTTTATCATCATATCCGGGATCAGCTATCATGTGCAAGGCAGATGGTAAAGAGAATACCGAGGATGAGGATGAGGATGAGGATGAGGATGAGTGAGACGTTAAAGGAACATACATCTTGTTACCTGGTACATTAGCAGTAGTAGTTACATCTCTGCTGTTAGAGTACTACAAGCTCTCCTGTTGTAGATGCTGCGATATGTAGTTTGTATCCGAAAACCCATCCATTATTGGTATGACTATAGCCCCACCACCTTACACCTGTATCGATGCCTGCACGAGGTACTATTTCTCATTTCTCCATCGATGAGTTATGCCATACAAGATCTTTTGCTTTATCCGAGTACTATCTATTGCCGTTATGGAAAGGTCTACTAATCCTTCTATTGCAGCAAATAGATATCCCATTGTCGAGGATATTCTTTCTTTTATATCTGTAAAAATGGTTTTCAATCGCCTGTCAAATGTACGCCTGCTACTAGGCATTGTTATCAGACCACAGGCCAGTACAAGTTTACGATTATACTGACAATCTGTATCAAGAAAAGTATGCAATCCATTATTGGAATCAAATCTAAACCTATCTTGCTATAAACATCTTAGAATTACTGTGGGAGTATATACATAAGGTCTACCATGTTTTCGTGGTCTAACAGGTCATGGTATACAACCTATCATATACAGAATGTTAAAGAGTATGGATTGATTTATCCTATCAAGAGCTAATCTTTGGGACAGTATTTATCAAAATAATATTCTAGAGGTTAGCTTTGAGCTGTTATAAAATGTATCAAGAGATAATTTGAATTATGACCATGTCTTAGATATATACTATTATATACACTCTTTTAAATAAAACTATTATATAGATATGTCTCCTTTTAATTTTTTTAAAAAAAAAGATAAAGATATTTCTAAAACAGATAATAAAATAGTTAACAAATCAAAATCATCATCACACCGTCCAGATAATACAATTTCAATTGAATTTGCTTTAGAAGAAATAAAAAAAAAAGAAAACAATATAATTAAGAATCATTTAGACAAATTAAGGAAAATATGCAAAGAAACTATACAATCATTTGAAATAATTAACAACATAGCAGAAAGCATAGAATCGCAAAAAATAGACGAAGAAGAAGAAAAACTAACCCCTTTAATTAATAATACAAGAAATATAATAGTAAAATCTTTAAAACGAGAATCATCAAACACATTACAAATACCAGAAACATTTGAGGAATTGGAAAAATTTAAAGAAACGATAGACTCGTCAATTAAGAGATTTGGTGAGGTTACACGGTCTCACAGTATAGTAATAAATAATTTTATGAAAAAACATGCCAATAATTTACGTAGTGAATTAAAAAAAATTACAGAGAATTCTGAAAAAATTAATGAATATTTTGTAGAAATTTTAAAAGAAAAAGAAATAATGGAAGAATGTAAAAATAATTTATTAATCACAATTAACAAATGTACCGAAATTGATAATAATAACAGTATAATAGAATCAATAAATCAAAATATAAAAGAAAAGGAAAATGAAAACAATCAAAAAGAAAAAGAAATAAAACAATTACAAGAACTACCTTCTTACAACAAAAGTTTGGATCATCTGAAAGAAATTGAAGAATTGGAAAAAAATCAGGAAGAACTAATTCATAGTATTATTGAAATTTCCACTCAATTAACAAAAGCAGCCCATAAATATTCTTATGGCACTTCAAAGGGAACAAAAGAAACAATCACCACCATAATAAAAGATCCCATCAAAATAATAAATGATAAAGACATTTTACCTTATATAGAATTCTTAAATAATCTAAAAGAATCAATTCACACTAAAAAAATTGTATTAAAAGATTCAACCAAGATTACACAATATTGTGACAAAATGATCGATACGATACCAAAATTTAAAAAAGAAATGGAAGAAATTATTTTAAAAATAAAATCTTTAAAACAGGAAGATAAAAGTTCAACTTTAGAAAGAATTAGAAAAATTGAAGAAATCATATACGAAAATAATAAAAACATCCAAACAGAAATTTTAAGAAGAGAAGAAGTTCAAAAGCTAAAAGTACAAGAAGAAGAAAGATCAAAACAAATAATAAATAAAATCGAAGAGCAATTATTTCATATTTGCAAAAAAAAGTACAAGATAGATTTAGTCGAACAGAATGAAAACAAATGAGATCTTTAAAAGATGGGCATATAAATATAGAATATAAAAAGACACTATTTGTTGGAAAAGAACAAAATCCTTGAGACTATTTTCGTGTTAATTTATTAATTATATACGCATGTTGAGGATATGTTTTTTTTAATTTGTCCTGCTCACCTAATTCAAAATCCCTAAAATCAAACCCCGGAGAAACAGAGCAGCCCATCAAAGAGTACAAAGACTTATCATTTATTTCTGCACCAAACCACGTATTACCCTTTATGACACATTGAATATTTTCATTATTTTCCAAATCGTTCCCTATTTGTATTTTCAAAATTTCGCCATCATCACTCAAAACATACAAACTAACTGAACTGCCTTTATAAAAATGCCAGATTTCATCATACTTAACTTTGTGAAAAGCAGAAAATTGATTACCTTCTAAAAGATAATATATTAATGTAGAAACAGAACGAACATTAGGGGATCTAATTCCAAGATTTGAACATTGATAAATGCCATCTTTCAAAACTTCATTGCAGGGGCTAACAATTATATGATTGTCAGATCTATACGTTTCTCGATAATATCCCCCTTCAACAAGTTCAATCAAATTCAATTTATCAATAATAAATTCTGCTTCTGGATGCATATGATTTAAAAATATTTGGTATTAAATATTTGTTTAAATATTAATAAAAAAACAAGTTATTCTTTATAAACTGTTTTTCCTTCTGCAATAGACATAATAAAAGCAACTGTATATTATTTATGGTTTGTAAAATAATTATTATTCTTATTTCTTATGACAGGTGATCAATATAGTCTTCTTTTTTTATTCTTCTGGCGGTTTTATTTTTTTAAAATTTGCATATAATAGAATGTCATATACAATTTTTAGTAAACCGCCCAATAAAAAAGGGGCGGCTAAAAATGATACAGATTGTAATATATATCCAGCAATAGATGGTGATATAGCTTGTGCTATATTCCTAGAGATGTTTGTAACTCCTGTTGCAGCAGTTCTTTCATCCTCATTGACTACTGCAACTATATACGACTGTCTTGTGGGCACATCCATTTGTGATAGTCCCATTCTTGCCAAATACAATATAATTGCTAAATGAAAAGTGGGAGCAAATGCAACAAGTATTAGAAGAATATTTGATGGTAAATGTGTAAACACCATTGTATTTATTAACCCAAATCTATCTGCAATTTTTGTTGACATAATAAATGAAAAAGCAGTAAGAAATCCAGCAATTGAAAAAATATAAGATAATATTGTTAAATCCACATTAAACCTAGTAAAAAACCAAAAAGATACTATACTTTGAATTACAAAACCTCCTGCAAAAGAGTCAATAGCAAATAACGAGGATAATTTGGTGATGATTTCCTTTGATTTTGGAGATAAAGTTTTTGTAATCAATTTTTTTTCATCATTTTTATTTTGTAGAATTTCTATCTCAATTTTATTTGATAAATTCAGATAAATTAACAACACTAAAAAACCAAGTATAGCATAAATTAGAAAAAGAGATTTGATTGATTGAATACTATTTAAATGATAATAGTATTGAATAACATTGGGCAAACCGGATAAGAGAACACCCACAGACATTGCAAATGTTCCAATCATATTATAAATACCAAAAAGTAAATTTCTTTTCTTAAACTCTTTAATTGTTTGTGGTAAAATGGCTTGCTCTAAAGAAAGAAATGAACCTGTTTCCGAACCAGTTACATTAATAGTTCCAATAAGTGCAGATATAATTAAAAGGACATAGTTATTGCTAACAAAAAAGATTATTCCAGAGAAAGACATTAAAGCTGCATAAATAATCAGTATTTTCTTTCGTCCTATTTTATCTGCATAAATAGTAGCTATTAGAGTAAAAATAACACTATTAATTAAGGTAGAGGAAAGAATTAATCCTATTGAAACATCATTAAATCCACTTAGTTTTAGATAAACCGATAATATGATGCTTAGAAATCCATAAGCAAATGTTCTAACTGTCCTTGCCAATAATATTAATTTACCATCTATAGAAAGCCATTTCAGTTCAAAAGAAGAGAATGAAATCATTTAATCTTGATATTTTCATTTTTTAACCATCATCTAATTGTTTTTTGATGCCATTTTATTTCCATATGCAATTAAAATCATTTTCTGCATAATTAATAATAGATATTTATGACAAACGATAAAGATAATTGATAATCAATGGAATATCCATTTTGCATTATAATTCGTTTTATAAGCATTAATATATTAATCAAATAGAATTAAGTATCAAATACTCATGATTGCAAATAATGTGTAGTAAAAGAATTTCCTTTTTGATTGTTGAATTATTTATTTTTTCAATGACTATATTGTTATTTACAGAGATATCATCTATCGGATTACATAGTAATAACTTTTTTGTTAAAATTTATGCTAAAGATACGTCAGAAGAATTTAGCAAAAGGAATAATACTGCTGCAGTTGAAAACCAGTCTCTATCCCCCATAAATCTATATCGGCATAATTTCAATAAAAGTAAATTGGAAACACCAGTGATAAATCTAATTCAGAATATATCATTGTCAAACGTTATTGGCCGAATTGACCATATGGATATAGATATAAAAAACCATCGGTTATTTGTCGCAGAATTAGGAAATAACTCTGTTGGTGTTATAGACCTACAAAATAATGGTAAAAGATTAGATACAATTACCGAAAATATTAAAGAACCGCAGGGGATAGCTTATGTTTCAGAATATGACAAACTTTTTGTTTCAAATGGTGCTGATGGAAAAGTCAATGTATTTAATGCAACATCTTACAAATGGATAGATAGTATAAACTTCTATGACGATGCAGATAATATTAGATATGATAATGTATCGAAATTAATTTATGTAGGATATGGAGACGGTGGTATTGGAATCATCAATGCAACTGATGATAAAATATTAAAAGAAATTAAACTGCATTCACATCCTGAATCTTTTCAAATAGAAAAATATGAAGATGCATTTGATAACAAATCCTTAGGCAATAAATTTGGAAACAGAATCTTTGTTAATACACCTGGGAACAACTCTATATCAATAATTGATTTAGAATTAGGCATTGTATCTTCAAAATGGTCACTTGGAGATAACATTCATAATAACTTTCCAATGGCTTTAGACCAATCAAATCATCGCTTGTTTGTTGGAACAAGGGACCCTCCAAAACTAATTGTTTTTGATACAAAATTCATGGAATCACGTTTTGGCAAAGTTATATCTAAAGTAAATATTTCCACAGATTCTGATGATATATTTTATGATTCTAAGAATAAGACAATCTATATTTCATCCGGTCAAGGATTCATCGATATTTTCAAACAACAAGATGCAAACCATTACGAATTATATAGTAAAATTCCAACAAAAGCTGGTGCAAGAACCTCTTTATTTGTTCCTGAATTAAAAAGGATATATCTAGCAGTTCCCAATTTTAATACTAACAATAGTTCTAATGCAAGTATTTTAGTATATGGGTATCAATGATAATTATATAAATTGTAAAAGAACTAAGTAGAAAGAGTTTCAGAACAAGTACCATGGCAAATTTGGTGATGATATTTATTTGCTTTAGGTTCAGAGTCTTTTCTATTGATGCTTTAATTAATTTTTAAAAATATCTATTTCTTTTTCATGCACATTTAAAAAGTGCTAAATAAGTGAGATTGAAAAAAAGTATTTGAATATATAGCAATTGGAACAGATGATACAAGCAAAAGAAAGAATCTATGAGATTAAATGGATGGATAATCTTGGTCAAGCGAATGCTCAAAAGAAACATGTGGTTTTTTTAAGAGACCTAGTGAAGTTGATTGTAGTGGATGTGACTCACACCTTGGTCACGATTTTGAGGATGACCAAAACCTATAGTCTGAAATATTGTATATTCCGCACTTGAATATCTAGGCAAAAGAGGATAACATATAGCAAATCTATACTCGATGTCAAAACAATGTAACTTAAAATGCATAATGGCATCCTCACTATTTGGTAATATCTATTCACTCAAATCTAAAATTATAAGACAAGGTTATTTTAAAAATAATTAATACCCTGTAAACTCTTCAGTCATTATTCTTTCCTTAGGGATTTCCAATTCTTCTTGGATTAAAGATTTCATAGATTTTAACATACCAGGTGGACCACAAATATAAAAAATTGAATTTTCTAATATAGAATCATCAACATATTTTAAAATCATCTCTCTGTTTATTCTACCGTACTCTCCTTTCCAAATGTCCATAGATGTTGGTGATGGTTTTTCTATCGAATTGGCTTCTTCAGTTATGGTATAAATAATCTTTATATTTTTATTTATATTTGCCCAATCATCAAACTCTTTTTTAAATAAAACATTATCTTTATTTTTATTAGAATCAAACATTATTATTTTTATGGGCAATAGTTTATCTGTTGCATATTTAATCATGCTTCTGAAAGGAGTAACACCAATACCTCCAGAAAGAAAGATAATAGTTTTTGAATAACCTGACTCATCCTCAGGCAATACAAACTGTCCTTCAGGACCTCTAACTTTGACCTTTGTTCCTTTTTCTAAAGACGCTAATCTCTTTTTATAAGGCGAATCTCTGATTCTAGTACTTAACATTATAAAATCCTCTGTCGGGGATGATGAAATTGTAAAATGTCTAATGGGACCTTTTGGGTCATTGTAAACACCACCTATATCAAAAAAGGCAAACTGGCCTGCCTTGTAATCTAATGCGGATAGTATTTGAGACTCTCTGTTACCATTCTCATCTTCCTTTCTATTTTCTTTAATAAATTTAAACGACATTACATCTGTACCATCAACTTTTATATTTTCTAAAAAAGTTAGTTCAATCTCTGGTGTTTTTTTAACATCTTGCTTTCTTTTAATTAATATTTGACTTCCATCAACTTTTATTTCATATAATGGTTCAGGTTCATCAGCTGGCGGGTTTGTCACATTACCAGTTCTTATATCAAATTTAGAGCCATGCCACGGACATTCCACTTCATAATCCTGAAGGGTACCGTCTGCTAAAGGACCTCCTTCATGAGTGCATATACTGCCTAATGCATAATATTGTCCATTTACATTAGCTATCAAAATTTTCTGACCATCAACATCCACCTCTTTCATCTTTAAAGGTTTTATTTCATTTGTATTGGCAACTTTAACAAAATCTCCTTCTTCTCTCAATAATTATAACCAATTTAATTATACATTCACAGCGTAAATGATTTTCGTAGAATTTAACTATCAATTAAAAAATATAATTAAAGCGGCCATATCGTTCTTTTATTAAAATTACAATTTATTATGACTTAGGTACATGTGTTTAATGTGGCTTTTTTTTATAAACCTTCGAAAATTATTTTTTTTACTGTAAATGAAAATAATATATAAATCTTCTATTATAATCAAATTAAAAATTAATTTATTTCTTTTAATCTCATATAATATGAAAAGGTTCACAAATAACGTGACTTTGACAATATGGATAACTTCAATAATTTCTGCATCTGTTTTGACTTTTGGTATTATATTGATTCATAATGGAAATTCAATTCAAATTGTATTAGCAGAAGATGCTGCAACCAAAGGAGCAAAAGACAATCCTGCTGGAGCGGCTGCTAATTTAACATCCACCACCAAGACCACTACTACTAACAATGCATCTAACTCCATCACAATAAACTTATTGGCAAAGGAGGTAACAGACGGCGTTTATAAATGGATAAATGCCAGCAATTCTATACAAAATCCAACAATAAAGGTATTTGCAAATGCAAATAATATAATAAATATACAAAATCCAACAGATACAAAACATCAATTAATCATAGATACGGGAGCAGATAACCTTCCATCATCTGGTGACATACTGCAAGACGGTTCTGGTCATGTAACTTTTAATCCAAATACGACAGGAACCTTCACTTATCATTGTGCATACCATCCCTATACAATGAAAGGAACAATAGAGGTTATCAAAAAATAACTCACTTTACATTTTCCTTTTGACTCCATCAATCAAACAAAAAAGATAGCTATTAAAT
>JAICXY010000036.1 GCA_025934495.1 Candidatus Nitrosocosmicus sp. | reverse complement strand
TACAAATATTTTTATAGCTTGTGGAGGACAAACGTTTTCACACGCTAAACAAAATATACAATCCTTTTCTCGTATCATAAAAGGTTTCTTTTCTGATGCTGGATGACCTGGAGTATCCAACCATTCATAAACATTTACAGGACATGCATCTATACATGCACCATCTGAAATACATATATCAAAGTCTACACAGACATCCGTTCCCCATATTCCTAACTGCCCTGGTGGATCGTATGGACCCCATACTTCTATCCCTTTAAACTTGCCAACGGGTTGTCTCTTTGATTTAAAACCCATATCAATTGGTCCTTCAGCTGTAGAATAACCTGTACCAGAACCGGTTAACGAGATTGTGGTATCGCCTGATAAACCTTTTCCTCCGGCTGGAGACTGAGCCGCTGCTACAACTTCTGGAACTACTTGAGGTATTGATGGCATAGAAGCATTAGGATTCGTAGATGGAATATTTGTAATTTTTTTCTCTTCGGATTTATTAGAGGTTGTTGAAGTGGTGACTGGAGCTGATATCTGGGATACAGGTGTTTGTTTATCTATACTTTTCATCTTCTTTATGGCGTTTGCCAAGGGGGTTATTTCGTCTAATTTTTTTATTGCATCTTCTTTAGAAAGTTTTTGAATTTTTTGATAATAATTAAGTAATTTTTGTCCTATCTTTGTGCTTTGGATAATGGTATCTATAATGATTTTAGCAAAGTGATCTGCTTTTTGTCTATATTCTTTAATCCAATAAAAATCTCCAAAATACTCCAATGGCTTTATCTGATAAATTAAATCGATTACCTCGCCAGTAACTATTTCGACAGTCATTTCCAAGTTGGCGGTTTGCTCCTTATTCGTATAAAAGTCAAAACCTTTTTCAGTCCATTTATGTGTAACAAATATTCTATCGGCAAAAGTATCTAAAATAAAACCAGAACTTTTTAAATCGTTCATAATACTATTAGTTTCGGATTGTCCTACTATGTCCACAGGCAATCTAAAAATTCCTAATTTTGACCCGTGGGTCGGATAAATACCTCTTTTTGCGATCTCAGAAATCATTACCCATACTTTATCTGAAAGCAACAAAGACATTAATAATATAATTTTGACTACAGGATATTAAAATGTATTTATAAGCATATATCAATACAAATAACCTCTTGGTAGTCTTTTTGGCTAGTTATAGAAATAATTATAAAATATCTTCTTTTATTTAATTGATATTTGTCTTTAGTGTGAGAATTTATAATAAACTAACATTGATTGTAATTATACCTGAAAGCATAAAAACTTGTATTATCAAAATACCTGTTTCCAGTTTTCACATATTATACTTTGGAAGCATAATAACTGCTTATTTGGTGCTATTAACTTGGAAAAACCTGTACCTTGAAAACGATCACTTATTTTAAGATCTCTTAAAATAGACTACAATCCCAAATTATTGGATATGGATTACATTTGTACTTTTTAGGTTTATCCTTTAGGAACATTGTCAAATCATTATATTTCTTAAAAATAATAAAAATAAGTCACGTTTCTATCGGGAAATGGATTCAAGAATACAAAATACAAATCAAAGTATCAAACGGAAATAAGAAAATTCAAGAATATGTAATTGACGAAATTGCATTAAAAGCAGGCTCTGAATTAATATGGATTTGGGTCATTATTGAACCTACAGATAAACAAATTCGCTCTTTCCATATCAAAAGAACAAAAAATATGTTTGTGATAGCCGAACGAATTCTGTCTGATGTTTTAGACAAGTATGGAAAACATCAAGTTTCGTCAGACGATGGCAATACATGGTATCTTCAAGCATGCAAGTCTTTAAAATTAAACCATCACCTTCATTCTCATTATAAAAAAAGCCTGATTGAAAGGACAATGCAATATATTAAAGATATACTTAAACTTTGATGATTACTTTTCCTGTAAAAAGAACAAATGTAAATTAAACCATATCCAACAATGGCTCAAGTTGTTTGTTTATCAACACAATAAAGAAATAATATCTTAAGTTAACAGCGCTTATAGATCCATATTAAAACAAGAATATCAATCTTTGAAGTAATTGCAATTGATGATTCTTCCTCTGTTTGTACTTTTGAAAAAAATGAAAAAAAAGTCAAAGAGGAAAATTCAGAAATTGTAAATGAACTAACTATTTTAACAATTGCAGACTATGAGAAGAAACTAGACGATCGGTATGGGAAAAACATGGGTATGGGAAAGAATTTGAAAAGAGCAGGAGAGAAATAATCTTCTTCACAGACACATATATCCATTATTCCAGTCAACATACAATAGGTGCCATGGTGTCACTTATGCTGAAAAAAAATTTTGATATTTTAGGAAGATGACCCTATTTAAGATTGCAAGATTTATTATTCCAAATAATAATGCTTTTATGGAATCTCTTATCTTTATTATTATCTGATAATATAATCTAATGATCCAACTAAAATATACACAGCATTTATTTTAGGAAGATTTTTTCTTGTTACAAAAGTTATTTGTAAAAACGGGAACTTGTAGTTGTAAAAAGATGCAATTCAAGAAGATCTTTATCTTATCCTTTGTATTAAAAAAATGGTTAGAAGAGGACTTGTTAAAATAGAGCCGTTAATTTCTGCATTATGGTCGATGGATTCATTAAACCTCTGACAAGGAAGTGGAGGAACCGTAGTACCTATTGCAGTAAAAAATATTGAAAAAGTGTTGCTTGGTCTTAAGTATTTTTTATATGGTGATATTGCCTTTCATTATTTGTATACAATAATTTTTGGCATGATGATATTTCAATTGAACATCCCAAATAACTTGCTGCGTTTTAGTATTATGTCTTGTTTTATTATAGTTATTGGTACATGTACGAAATGATTGGTCCGGCATAAAGAGAAAAAGCCATGGTATACTTTACTTTGTATATTTGGATCTTTATATTTGACTGCAACATACCTAAGGTACATTGTATCATCGCTAACAAATAGAAGCAAAATTGTAAAATGGGGCGCAAGAACATACAAATTTAAAATGTCTGCAAAGCAATAGTATTTTCAGGTTTATTTAGAGTATTAATATGCTTAAAAAAAGTCTTATGTCTAGTAAAATATTTTTCTTATTATATATATTTAATTCTTCGTATGGTATCAGTATTTGATATTCATAAAGAGTAACTAACAAGAGTATTCCTAAAATTTCAATAAGATTAATTAATTGTTGTTTTATAATATTTCTTTTTTTACTATTGGAAAACAATTAATAAAGTTTTTACTTATTTTTTCATATTCTTATTGGTTATGGTGTATGCTCTTTCTCGCCAATTTATGTCAAATCCTTTTTTTCCTTTAGCAATAAAAAAAATAAAACCAATTGATATAATTATACAGGATATAGGAAAAGTTAAAGTGTATATTGGCTTTTTAAATTGAAAATGAAGCAATTTTAATGTACTTAGTAAATATATTGTGACAATACTAAAAAGAGTAATTAGGGAAAAAATTTTTATCGATACTAAATCCCATCCTGAAAATTTAAGAAAATGCATATAAATCGCCAGAAATACGGAAATAATAGGCTCAAATAGTAAAATAATCAAAAGGAAACAGGTTAATACTTGTCCATGTTGAAAAGGAAACAGGTTAATACTTCTTTTTAACCCTTGCCAGATACTTGCAAAATTTCCTGATATTTTTGTTTTTACATAGTATTCTCCTATGAGCATTTCAAAATTTAGTTTTTGTTGTTTAATTTTTTCTCCTAATGCCTTATCTTCTATTAATTCATGTTTTACTGCTTTATGTGTACCAATATGTTCATAAGCTTGTCTTGTAATTAGATAAAAACATCCAAACAGATAACCAGCATGTTTATAATTATTAAGTCGTCTAGAAGAATACTTTATTTGAGAAAAAATCCAGAGTAAAGGAAAAATAATTTTTAACCAAACTCCCTCTAATAATATAGAAGGTCTCATAGTAAGACATGCCAATTTTTTTTCTATCTGATAGCTTATTGCAACAGATATGGCAGATGAGTGTGTTAATATGGTATCAGCATCAATAAACATCAGTATCTGACCTTTTGATTTTAAATAACCTAAATAACATACCCAATTTTTACCTATCCAGTCCACGGGTTTGATTTTTGACGTAACACCAATAATTTTTTTAGGATATACTTTTTGGTATTCGTTTATTATATCCCCTGTTCTATCAATAGAAGAATCGTTAACAACTATGATTTCCAAATTAGGATAGTCTTGGGTTAGTAGCGATTCTAAACAATTTGAAATATTGGCTTCTTCGTTTCGTGCAGGGATAATAATACTAACAGTAGGGTAGCTTTTTAAACGATTTTCCATACCCATTTTAAAATGGGAAGATCGTTTTACAAAAATTATGAAATACAAAAAAAGATATAACCAAAGACAAAAAGAAAAAGTTATTGTTACTATTAAAAATATGATTACTATATTAAAGGCATTATACATCTAGGAGTTATTCATCAAGGGATTTATGAAATATTTAAATATTGCGAATTTTGGCTCTGTTAACAGCTGTGTATACATACTATATCCTATTGTAAAATATTTATGATTGTTCTTCTGCCATGATTTTTATTATAAATATTCTTCTACTTGCTAACTGTTGCTTGTCCTATTTCTTGGTCACATTTGAATATAGAATTATTGATTGCAGTCTGCCTTTGTAACCACAACCATCTTCTACTCATAAAATAAGCTTGGATGATCTTACTGGCAGAAATACAAATTTTATTCGTGGACAATATTTGGATATCTTTTTTTGTACTCTTTTTGATTTGTGTACTGTAGATTATCAAGTATAAGAAAGATATTTTGTATATTCTTATCAAATCTTCTATCCACTCTTTTAAGAAAATCAACAAACTGTTTCCCTGTCTTCCTTTTATAACAATGTACATGTATCTTGTCATTTGTATGGTCATACGCTCCAAACACATTTAGCAGTCCATTTATTTTTTGTTGAGCCTTTTCGACCTTTATCTGTGTTGAAGACCAAGATGTACCACATGGGTTTTTGCTGCTACGGGTCCTTTCTCATCTACATATAATAATACATAATTTGGTGATGTGGTGTTGTACCTTAGCTGTTGTTCAATGTACCTTTTTTCAAAGTATATTCTGTTGGATCTTACTTCTTTTGTTTGACAACACTGTTTTAGATTCTCTCCATTTTATATTATGTTTTAGAAGAATATTCCTTATTTCTGCAGAATGGCTTATTTTATCTACCCGTTTTATGTCATTCATAAGAAAGCCTGTTAGTACGCATAATGACCATCAAGCAGAAAATCCCAAATTAAAAGATCGGATTTGCAGATGCTATATTCACTATTTGTTTTTCTATATCATTATCAAATTTATGCTGTTTGTGATTATGCTTTTTTGGCATAATATATCAATTCCTTTTTCATTATAGCAATGGTGTATCCATTTTCTTATACTAAGATCATGTTGATGATTGGTTATCTTTCTTATTTGTGGTACTGTATATCCTTCATCTTTAAGCAGGATTATCTTGGCTCTGTATCCTGATTCATTATCTTTAAGCATCAGGTGTAAATGGTTCCTTTCATCAATGATAGGTATTCTGATGAGGAATGTATCCCTCACAGTATTACTAAAGATCGGCAAGCTAAAGGTATTACAATATCTAAATACTCATTATCAATTTTACAGAAAAATATACCATGCCTTTTACAGAACTGTCAACCATAAGCTGATTCTTTACTGTAGTATTTCTTTTCTTCTTGCCTGAATAGTGTGCCTTGCGTCTTCTCTTATCAATAGGTCTTAAGTTGTTGTTCGGTACAATCGACAAAAGTAAGAAAGCCCGGAAAGTATCTCTTTACCTCTGGCGTTTTTAGCCTATTTGTTATTTTATATATCTTCTGTGGAATTGGTACGCATTGTATTATCATATTCAATACTCTATCTTTTAGATGTCTCTGTATATGTTAATCTGATCTAAATCAAGAAGAAAGCCAACAGCTAATGTGTAGGTTATGTGAAGACGGTAAAAACTAAAAGCATTAGACATCCCTCTTTAATATCTAACTTGAAAGGTCTGCCTATAGCACCGATAGATCGCTCCCTATTCTTTCTTTTTGATAAACGTTTTAACTCGTGTTTATCATATTTTCTTGTTATCTCTTCGTAAATCTCCCCAAATTCTTGTACTGTAAGACCGGTAAATGATTTAAAAAGTAGCGGTTTTTTGGACAGTGTATCGTATGAAAGCAAAGAAAGGACAAAAAGGTGATGAATCGTTAATCATATATCTGTTTATTCTAATTATGCAAGAGATTTACAGTATGTAAATAACAGAATCTAAGAATTTGACAACTAGTTCCCAAATAGAAAAATGGACTCAATTCGACATATACAAAATAAGTTTAAACTCTTTATTGATTATTTTAAAAAGGAATTATTATCATAACTTTAGATTAGTCATGTCGATCTCAATACCAAATACAAAGGTTGCTTCCCACTAAAATCAGACCTTTAAGGATACATAAAAAGAAAAATTACTTTGATTCTGTTATTTGCTTACCTTTTTTATCTGATTTTTTTAGTTTTTCTTTTATTTTAGTTATTATTCCCATTACATCAATTCGTGTTTCTCTTATATAGCCTTTTTAATATTATGACCAGATTATTCATAGACTTTTTTGGGGTTTAGATGATATAAACCAGATAATTAGTGAACAGATAATTCCTTTATATTTGTTAATAAGAAATGGAGTGATTTATTTCCTAAAGTAAAAAGGTATTTCGATATATTACAAAAAAACAGGCAAATTAATTGGAAACGAAAAATTCCTAAAATAATTAAAGATATGATAAAAATTAGATAAATGCAATATATATATCTGGCAGTAATTTCAAGGCTAGCTTTCCTAAAGAAGAGCACCTAAAAATAGATTTTTAGTTGTCTTTAAAATTTTATGGATATATCAAAATCGAAAACGATTAAGTTATGAAAAAGATTATAAGAAATATTATTTGTAACTATTTATGAGTTAACCAGAAATAGCATATCTGTATATCAATTAAAAGTCTTTTTGAGAACAAGAATTTTGCTTTTTAGCGACATCTATGGAAGATGGCTTCCCGCATATTATTTCACCTAGATAGATATACAAGGCAACTACATACTTATCAATACCGCGAATGGAAGAGTAAAGCAAAAGAATTTAGCAAGGGATCCTAAAGTTGCTGTATCTGCAATAGATAACAATAACCCTTACAATATGGTTAGTATTGAGGGAAGAAGTCGTTGAACAGATTACAGAAAAGGTAGCTGAGAAGCATGACAAATTGACAATAAATACATCAATAAAGATAAATACCCTGGCGGCCCCGGATTAAAAAGGATATTAAAGATAAACCCTAAAAGGTAGCCCTTATGAAGTAATACATGCATTATAATAACAAATCGGATAAAAAGGCAGTAGAAAAATAATACAAATAGGACTCCTACAAAAGTAGTATTTAGAAATTATTTTATGTATTTGTAATTTTATTTTAATCTGCTTTGTTGCATGATTCCTCTTTCCCAAATACATATAGCTAACATATTCCATGACATTATATGAAATGGTCTATTTGCAACCAATCTCTTGATAGAAGAGGTGGTGAAATTATACTCGGATTTGATGTGATAAACAACTGGGATATAGAACTAAAAAAAATGATCAAAGACAAGATTGGATTAAGAGCCATTTCATTATCCTGATACCTTTCTCCTTCTCTTGGGATGCTAAAGTAATTTCATCTTCCTTATAGACAGACGGAGGGGAATTGCACAAGGACATGTCCATGCCCATACCCATAGGAAACTTCCATCTATATCCGATTACACTACAATAAACAGACGAAGAAACAGGTTGGACATCAAGATAGAAAATGATAACAAAAACAAGGATTTTGAAGATGAATATCTAATCATTGCCATAGACTGTACAGGTATAAGTTACCAATAGAGGTCAAGTGGCTTAGAGATGGATGGCATATAAAAAATAAGAAAGGGTATTTGAAAATACATGTTGCGATATGTAAAGACAAAGAAAATTCTTTCAATAAAAGTAAATGATGAGGATGAGGATGAGGATGATGAGCATGTCCATGACAGCAAAGCATTACCAGAGTTGGTTGATAACATCATAGAATCAGGTAGTATAACAGTAGCAATGGGCAAACTATTGGGTGATGATGGTGTTTATGAAGGTAATGATGTTTTTAGGTATTTATCTGAAAGATAATGGATATGTTATGTATCAAAGAAAGAAAGAATACTAGAATAAGATGAATGGAAAAAAGGGAACTACCCTAGAAACCTGCCTATCAGTACTGGCACAAAGAAATTATTTGCAAGCATGGAAAGAGGATAGCGTTAGCTATGGGCAAAGATAGATGGATAGATGGATAGATGGATGAAACCCGTATTTTCTTGTTTAAAAAGAACGTTTGATGGTGAATATGTATACTCGGAGGTTAGACTGAAAAATATGATACGGGGAATTTTTTAAAAGCATCATTGTATAATAAAATGATATCTATTTGGGCAAAAAAGGTAGTAAAATCAGAGATGTTAATAATCATGCAACAAAGCAGATAGAAACCATATTTTACAAAATGTCCTGCATCTAGTGATATTTTTCTAAATTCTAATCGATTATAATACCTAAAATCGAATGTATGTGCATTCGGAGCCATTTTTTAGTGTAATAACAAATTACTATAAATTGGTAGAATATATTAAATTATGGAAATTATTTTATAATTATATATATAATTTTGAAAATTATTATAGTAAACCTTTTATCTTTGTTTATAGTTGAAAGCCTAGATGAATATGAAAAGCGGCAACAAACCCGCTATGGCATTTCTAATTGTAACTATTATTGCTGGAACTGTATCAGTTTTAGCTTTGATAGCATTAATACCCGATGCTCAAGGCCATGGTGTACAAGCACAACTTCAAAGCAGATTCGTAAGAATCAATAATGAAGCATTCTCTGCTCAGTCTGTTCATACTGGTGATCATATCGTTGTTACTGGGGAACTCCAAAGTTTGGTTAATAGACCTTTAAGGGGATGGTTATCACTTTTTAGCGAGTCTACCAATGCAGGTAATAGATGGGAGTTTATTGCCAGAGATCCACCTGGAAATATAATTGATATTCCACCACTAGCAAAAATTCCATATAGACTTGAAGCAAAAGCTCTTGAACCTGGTATATACCATGTACATACCCAACTTAATATTGCATCTGTAGGCCCAGGATTAGGTCCAGGACAAACGGTTCAGGTAGTTGGAGATCCAATTATAAAACCAATACCAATCAATAACATTATATATCAAAGCATAATAATTGCTGCAGGCCTTGGAGTTACTTTCGCCACTAGACCTTGGCAAGTAATTTAAAATTTTTTTCTTTTTTTTACTGCATTTAAATAGTAATTTTTACTGATTAATTTATTATTGAAGAGCGTAATCTAATTTAGTTATAACTCTATTCTAACTTAACAGTTATGTAAACACATGACTACTTTCTTTATGTAAACTAGCAGTATGTTTGTTTAGACGCCATACCACAACACATTTAGCTAATCCTCAAAACCTTATCATAAGGGATAATACTTTCCTCAGGTCGATTACCGCTGATGATCAAAGAAACATTTTGTATGATATGATACAGAGTTGGATGATGAAGAATCCAGTTATCGGACCAAGATAATCTTGCTTAAAGATAAAGGATATACAGTTCCTGAAATAAGTATGATGGCAATCACTCACTCACCCACCCACCCACCATATGATATTAACATAAGAAAGTGGATACATCAATCATCTTTCAACGAAAAAGGTATCAAAGGTATTATGTCAAGAAAACACATACACATATACAAGCAAACCAATCATCAAGATATCTGATAATATGGAGAAGAAAAAGATAGTTGTTGAGATAGCAACAGTCAAGAACCCATAGAGACTGCTATCTTTCTCAAAATGGTCGTTACATCATGTTATTGCTTGAGGATACATATCCAATAAGGAACAACCTTGTAGACTCTATGAGTCACACTGAGATTAGAAATATACTCCTAAAACATGGAATAAGGTACAGACAAGGCAATCAAAGGTGACCTTCTTGGGTGATGGCATGGATTCAGAATACCATTTGAAAAAAAGCGCATTGAAGACAAGATACAATAAGTTACCAGTTGATTCAGTTCTGCTCTTCGAAGGAGATGAGAAGGGGCCGGTAGCAGCAAAAACATATGGCGGTACCTCATGGTCATTGCCATCCATCATCCAGTCAAAGATATCCAAGGCTTCAACAAAAGATAAAAGGTATTCTAAATCTGTTTGATGATATCTATGACCATATAACAACCAGATGTGGACATACACACTGCTACAGAAAGAAAACAGGAAAGCAGTTCCTGGATTTTATCAAACGAATAGTTGACCAAAAGTATGACAGCAACGGTACTGGATATGTATCAATGTAAATCCAACAATGTAAAAGAAACTATAGCCAGATATCCTCATCATCATCATCATCATCCAAGAATATCCTAGCTAGTAGTATTTCTTCCAACAATATCATCTGATCTCAACCTAATATATAAGATGGATATAGTGGATACACAGACAAGCCGTGATAAACAATTCCTATTCTTAAACATACAATAAAGACATGCAGGCAAAAAAAGCAGTATTAGTTTACAGGAAGAAAGCATTCATGTGTTTACATGACTGTTAAGTTAATGTTTTTTGAATTGATCCTTCAAAAAATATTTTTATTTATAGTTCTTAATTTTTTTGTATTTTATGCTGTAACTTTGTGTTTTCTTGATGCTTTTATCAGGCGAATCCAACTTATTATTTTATTAAAAATGTTATTCTTTGTTTCCATTTCTATATTATTTATTTTACATTCAACATTTTTAAATCTTTTGGGTAAATTTCATGAGTTGGCATCAAATACCGAAAGTTAAAATTTGTCTTATCATTATCGTATTATATTTACTTTGGAAATCTTTTTCTATTGATTATCTGAAAAAATTGTATGCAAGAAACTGTCAGTCAGATAATGACCCGTCACGTTGTAACAATCAATTCTTCTAAATCTGCTTTAGATGCTGCATTACTTATGAAAGAAAAAAGAATCAGTTCCCTTATTGTTCAGAATAATGATGATAAATCACTGGGTATAATAACTGAAAGAGATTTTATAAAAAGGGTATGTGCTGATGATAAAAAATCCTCGGAAGTAAAAATATCTGAATTGATGTCTAAAATTCAAACATTTGCAGAACCTGATACTCCTGTGGATGTAGCTGTTCAAAGGATGATTAATAATAGAATAAGACGTTTGCCGGTAATCTCTGAGGGAAAGGTAATTGGAATTATCACTGTAACTGATCTTGCAAAGGAGTTGAGAAGAATAATGTTAACTAAAGGCATAGTTGAATTAATTGATTAATATTGTATTTTATACTGTGGAAAGCAAATTGTTTACATTTACCAATTTTAAATTATCGATGCTTTATTGCTAGAATGTTGGGGATTTCTTTTAATATCCTTTGTGTTTATCTTCCAATATGATTAAAATTAATTTAAAAAATATACTCAAGAAATGGATTCCAATATTTGTTATTGTGTCTCTTATTGTTTTAATTATGGGTTTAATTTTTCACAGCTCTTTTCCACAAATTATTTCTTCCATTATAATTTCAGTATTATTAATTTTTTCCGCAATGTTTTTTAAATCTGTAGGTAGAGACAGAGAGAGTACAAGAAGTAATTTTGATGCTTCGAATACTTCAAAACCTGACAGTGAATTTAGATGATGGTTTCTTTGCCAAAAAACAAAAGATAGAATTTTTATAAAAAAAGAAAGAATTTATTCGCAGTTTATATTTTCTAAATCCTATTTGATAAATATACAATTTGCATGGATATATAGATGCTACCAGATTTTAAGAATATGAAGTACAAATTTCTTTTATTACTGATAGGACCATAAAAGATATGCTCAATAACAAAGAGACTGAAAACACCATAAGAAGTTGAAGGGGCATTTTTTAGGATTTCTTGTTTTTATAGATTATACAGAACAATAGCAAATTCCAAGACCCATAGATAATAATAAAAGAAAGATGTTTTATTCTTGAGGCAAGAAGAAAAGCTATATTGTTATTAAGAATCAGATTATGGTTAACAATCGTGGTTATATCCTTCATAAAGTTGGTTATAAGAGATGAAAAAGGCATGACTATGTGTTTGATATAAAAAGGACCATCTTGACATCCCTCCAAAACAAGACGTTGTTACTGTGGTAGTTGATCTAAAATACCTTAATATAGAAAAAGATTATCCTTCAGAACAACTATCGGCGTTATCTTGTAAAAAGAAAAGAAACCAAAGGCTTTCAAAAGAAGAAAAAGAGTATAACAAATTTCACTTTAAGAAAGGAATAGTATTGATAGAGCATACCATCATATGTCTATTGAAAAAGTACAGGATACCTTATAGATGCGTTTAGAGACAAATTGAAAAAAATACAATAAAGTGTCAGATATAGTTGTAGCAGGTTATAGACTATAGAATGATGGACAGAATCACTAAAAGAAAAAAAGAGTTACATCAATAGTTATCGAATGAAATGTTTCTAATTATGCAATAGATCTATATATTTACATAATAATTACCTATAATGGTGGTCAATATTTAATTTTATTATTTCTATAGATAGATATATGACTATAAATTAGATAAGAGACAATACAATTTTAGTGTTTACCCTACATTTTTATCTACACTACTGTGTTTGTTTTTTAAATTTATCTTCATCTTTGATTTTGATTCCATGATGTGTTTTAAAGTTATTTTGAATTGGTTAGGATCTTTTGTTTCTATTTTAGGGACAGACTTTTGTTCGCTATTTTTAATATGTGCTTTTAGAAAATCTCTCAATGCAATAACTGCCGCAGAATTGATTAATCCTTCGATTTCTGCACCAGTAAATCCATCAGTCAATTCCATTATTTTCTCAACTGACAAAGAATTACTATCGATAGGTTTCTTTTTGATGTGTATTTGAATTATTTGCTTTCTTGTTTCTTCATCAGGAATTGGAATTTCTATAACTTTATCAAACCGACCTGGTCTTAATAATGCATCATCTATGATATCAATTCTATTTGTTGCACCAATAACGATAACACCATTTAGACTTTCTAATCCATCTAATTCTGTTAACATTTGACTAATCATCCTTTCAGTAACACTAAATCCCCCATTTGCCGATCCTCTTCTTTGAGCTATAGCATCAATTTCATCAAAAAATATTATACAAGGCGAAACTTGCTTTGCTTTCTTAAAAATTTCGCGTATTCCCTTTTCGGATTCGCCGACCCATTTTGAGAGCAATTCTGGACCTTTAATGCTAATAAAATTAGCCTCAGAATTTGAGGCGACAGCTTTAGCTAATAAAGTTTTTCCGGTACCTGGTGGCCCATAAATAAGGATCCCTTTAGGTACCCTGATATCTGCTAAATCATATAACTCTGGATATTTTAATGGCCATTCGGTTATTTCTAATAATTCTTGCTTTGTATCTTTTAAGCCACCTATATCTTTCCATTCAATATTGGGCTTTTGGATTTGAAATTCCTTAATTACAGATGGACTTACATCTTTTAATGCATTATTAAAATCTGAATTTGTTATGATTATTTTATTTAATGCATCTGAAGCGATTGGAGATTGATCGATATTAATTTCAGGAAGAATTCGTCTTAAAGAACTCATGGCAGCCTCTTTTGTCAAGACTTCTAAATCTGCCCCAACGAAACCATGAGTCAAATTTGATATCTTTGACAAATTTACATCCTCATTTAAGGGCATTCCTCTAGTATGAACGTGGAGTATTTCCATTCGACCTTCTTCATCAGGAATTCCTATTTCTATCTCCCTATCAAATCGGCCTGGTCTCCTTAGAGCAGGATCAATTGCGTCTTGCCTATTAGTAGCTCCAATTACTACAACTTTTCCTCTATTGTGAATTCCGTCCATAAGTGTTAACATTTGTGATACTACTCTTTTTTCTACCTCGCCTGTTACTTCTTCTCTTTTTGGAGCTATGGAATCAATTTCATCTATAAATATTATTGCAGGGGCCTGTTCTTGAGCCGATTTGAATGTTTCCCTTAGTCTTTGCTCACTTTCGCCATAAAATTTGCTCATGATTTCTGGTCCACTAATAGAATAAAAATTTGAATTGGTTTCATTTGCTACGGCTTTGGCCAGTAGAGTTTTACCAGTTCCTGGATGGCCATAAAGTAAAACACCTTTAGGTGCCTCTATACCAATTTTTTCAAATAATTCCGGATGACGTATTGGTAATTCAATCATTTCCCTAATTTTTTGTATTGCATCCTTTATTCCACCAATATCTTCGTAATTTATTCTTGGTATGTTTGGAGAAAGATTTTGTTTATAATCACCTAATGTAAATTTGGTACTACTATCAATAATCAAAGGATCATCTACTGGATTTAAATGGTTTATGGTAAAAGTAATCTTTTTTCCCATTAAATTTATTGGTATGGTATCTTTTTCTGATACAATTCGACCTTCCAATAAAGTTGGAAGGTGCTCTGCAAATCCGGCATATTCTAACTCTTCCAACGGAACCAAATTTACCTCTTTTGCCTTTTTCACATTTCCAATTTTTCTAATACTTATATGATCATCTATTCCAGATTCGAGGGCATTTCTTGTATATCCGTCTATACGTACAATATTCCTATTGTAATCTGCAGATATTCCAGACCCCAATCTTACATAACTAGCTTTTCTTTTTCCTTTCAATTCGATAATATCGCCAGGTCCTAAATGCAGATCATCCATGACTTTTGGATCTACAAGAGCCAATCCTTTTCCAACAAATCGAATATCAGTTTCTGCTATCTTTAATAATCTAACTGAGGAATTTTTCATTTAATTTATCACACATTTACAATCATTATTACTATACATTTACGTATTGTAACATTTATAACATAATATAAATTAATCTTACATTAAGTAAGACTTAATTGATGGAATGATTAATTATTACAAGTATGTATATGAGATCTTTTTCTGTTCCTCAAGCAATAAAGGAAATTATAATCTCAAATGATTTTTACCTCAAAGCAATTAAACTTGGTATTGTAAATTATACAGCTTTAGCTAATAAAATTCATAAAGATGTCGAATCATTAACTGAATCTACTGTAAATATTGGAACGATTATTGTTGCTATAAAAAGATTTGCAGATGAAATAAATAAAACAAATAATTCTTATTTAGTAGCAAACAATAACAAAAACTCAGATCCAAGTTACGATCAGAATGACAAGAGAAATTTGGAATTTTCATTGTCTACAAACGAGGTAAGGATGACCTTGACGGGAAGCATTATTGATATTAATTTTAATAATGATAGTACATTAAAAGATATTTCCGATCTTTTATATGATTCTTCTAAAGATGCCTTTTTCGATTACAATTTAATACATACTACAAAAAAAGTATGTTTAATTACTGAAGATATCCAAGAATCTAGGAAAATTATTTTGGAATTAAAAGAAAAATATAATGGAAAGATAACAGAAGGTCTTTCAAAAATAACATTGACTTTATCAGATGAAAACATTATTGTCACTAGGCATGTACTATACCATATTTTTGATATGATAAATAATTACAAAATAACTCTCAAAAATGCTTTTTTTACAAACAAGGAGATTATTTTGATATTGGGAGGCGGTGAGGCTGCAAAAACATATGATTTGCTGAGAAGAAAATTTTTTATAGGCAATAAATAATTGAATATAACCTAAGAAATTTAAAACAGATATCTTTATTAAAATTTAATAACTATTTATAATTATAAAGATTTCAAAATATTCTAAAAATAAAAATGATTACCCTTATCTTTTATTTATTAATAAAATAAATTAAAAACAAATAAAATAGTTCATATTATTAAGAGATTGTGTCAAAATTAATAAAACTTAAAACAGGAACATGGGATTTATCTGAATTAGTTAAAAATCCTAAAGGTGACGAGTTTTCCAATTTTTTATCATCTATAGATGAGAAAGTAAAACAATTTGAAAACAAAAGATCTTTGTTAAAACCTGAAATTTCTAGTAACAATTTTTTTGAGATGATAAAAGATTCCGAAAGTATTTCTGAAAAATTAAGTATAGTTTTAGGGTATGCGCATTTAAAATATGCAGAAGATACTTCATCAAATGAGGCGGCATCATTAATGACCAAAATGAATCTTTATGCAACCGAAATATCTAATAAACTCCTTTTTTTTGACATGTGGTTCAAAAAAGATTTGGATGAGGATAATGCGAATCGATTGATAGGCGAAGCTCCAAAAGTCTATCAAGATCATCTTAAACATGAACGTTCATTATCAAAATTTACACTAACTGAATTGGAAGAACAAGTTATAAATATTCTTGATGTCACTGGAATTGATGCTTTAATCAAGATTTATGACAGAATGACTAATGGCTTTGAATATGAATACATAGAAATTAAAGGTAAGGGAAAAGTAAAAAAAATATTTACCAATAAAGAGAAATTAGTATCCCTTGTAAGAAGTTCGCGAGCAACTGAAAGAATGGCCGCTTATAAATCATTATGGTCCACATATAAAAAAAACAGTGGAGTATTGGGAGAAATTTATATTAATAGAGTATTAAACTGGAATAACGAATACATTGTATTACGAAAATTTCCATCGCCTATATCTGTAAGAAATCTATACAATAACATAGATGATACCACAATTGAGATAGTACTCAAAGTTTGTAGATCAAATGCACATATTTTTCAGAAATATTTTAAAGAAAAGTCAAAGATGCTAAAGCTAAAAAAGTTAGAACGTTATCATCTTTATGCTCCATTGAAATTTCAAAAACAAGAAAAAGTCAATTATGATAAGGCAATGAAAACCGTTTTAGATGCATATGATGACTTTGATCCTTCATTTAAACAAGTAATAGAAAAACTGGTAGAAAAAAAACATATTGATTCTGAACTTAGAAATAATAAACAGGGTGGTGCATTTTGTTCAACAATTACGCCAGAAATAGATCCTTTTGTATTGCTTAATTTTGATGAGACATTAAGGGATGTATCTACAATGGCTCATGAATTTGGTCACGCTATACATAGTGTATTAGCTTCTGACAAACCAATAAGCGTTCAACATCCTCCTTTGCCATTAGCTGAAACAGCATCGGTTTTTGGAGAAATGTTGTTAAATGATAAAATCTCAAACAAAGTTTCACATAAAGAGAAAAAAATACTTTTAGCCGAACAAATTGACGAATTTTATGCAACCATAATGAGACAAGCCTATTTTACAATATTTGAGGTTTCCGCGCATGATGCCATCTCTAAAAATAATGCTACAACAATTGATGACTTATCAAACCTCTATTTGAGCAATTTGAAGGAACAATTTGGAGACTCGGTTAAAGTGACAGATGATTTTAAATATGAATGGCTTTACATACCGCATATATATCACTCACCTTTTTACTGTTATGCATATTCATTTGGAAATTTGTTAGTGATGTCTTTATATCAACAATATAAAGACGAGGGAAAAGAGTTTATTCCAAAATATATTAGAATCCTTTCCTCAGGTGGAACAAAAAAACCTGAAAATTTATTGATGGATGAAGGTATAGACATAAACGACGAAAATTTTTGGCAAAAAGGTTTCGATCTAGTAAACGAAAAAATTACCGAATTGATTACTATAAAAAGACCATAATCATCATCATCATCAGTTCAAATAAAAACCCTTCATTTGATGAGAAAAATTAAGACGATAAGTAAATCATAACATCTAAATGAGCAATAACGGTGTCCATCATATTTCCATATTATCTCAAGGAATTGACCTCTTAACTCAAGTTCTTTAGGTTATATAAGATATAAATTAAATAATTTGGTATATGGAAAAATTAATTTTATGAGGGATTTTTATAAATAAATTTCTATTGATCTTGTTTAATATGGGATAAACGTTGATTTATGGAAAATGGCAAATTTAGAAGTAAACTATGTCATATTATTTTGTATATTATATCAAAAGATAAAAATTATATACGCATTTGAAACCTTTTATAATGTATTTCGATTATTATATGATTTTATGTCAATTCTGCCCAAAAATAGCAGGAAATGCTCTATTAAAAGAATTTAAAAATTGAACTCATTTAAAATATTAATATATATATATTGCATTACATAATCTACCGAAAATAAAAGACGTTTATTCTTGCCATCTATTTTTACAACGTGTTTTTTACCATGAGGGACCATAAAAAACGGTGTATTTGACTACTTATCTTAAATCCTGTTTGTTTATTTCATTTCTACCTATAACTCCTGTACTGATCATTTGAAATCCGGTTACAAGAAGTGCTATTCCGATTAAGAATCCGGCAAAAACAATGCCAATTAATGGGAATAACAATATCAAAACAGCCAAGACTATGGAAAATGTTCCAGCTGCTATGCTAAATCCTCTCCTCCACTTTTTGTCCTGTTTGTTGCTTATTCCATGAATTATCTTTGAAATTCCACTAAATAGTAAAGCAAATCCTAATAATGATATCACAATTATTGAGGCAATTAAAGGAAACCCTATCGAGATAATTGCAAGTATGATGACGGCAATACCTAAAGATACACCTGCAAAACGAGATCTATGGGGCGTAACTATATGACTGACTATCATTTCTATCCCTATTATAAGTAATAGGATTCCTACAAGCCATATTATAGATAGAAATCCTGTTATGGGATGCAAAATAATAATTACAGATAAAACCGCAATTATTATTCCTAATCCAATTTGAAATACACGTAGCCATCCAGATGAATTTAATAAGGACATTTTCTAATGTATTTTCATTATGTGATGAATATAGGCAATCCCAAACTCAAATGATTTTGTATTATCTCTTGATTATGTCTCTTAATTATTTCTTGAAAATTTAAGAATATCATAACTATAAATATTTTATCAATTATATAAAATTTCGATATATTGGGACGCGGTAAAAATAAGATCTCTTGCATAATTAGACGCCTATCAAAATTTTACAGCCTATCGATGAAATTATGTAATATTTAAATTTTGATCTGCGGGTTACAATTAAGAAGTATCAACCTTTTTAGAAATTTTTCTAATGTCCTAATTATGCGAGATCTATTATAATATATTGAAAAGAATACCTAGAATAAATTGATCTTTTCTTATGGCTCTCCAGCTTTTTTCCAGCTTTCTACCCAATCAGTTGCTATCTCTTTTTGTGCCTCAGCTAAGCTCATAGAACCAGAACACACTGCATTATGAAGATAATTTTCAAATCTATCCTTTATATGAAAATTATATTGACCATATTTTGGTTCGGGCCAAAGGTTTGTCACACTCTTGGGATTTCCACCAATTTCAAGCGATATCAAATGATCAAGTTCATAATTCGCCCTAGAATCGGTAAACCCATATGAATGCATGAGATTAATTTTTAATGGGTTGGTATAACTTACATGAGGTCTTATTGTTTTGCTAAACCCTGGAACGCATATTGTATTCTTGATATTGTCTTGATTTATAGATGGATTTATAGATCCAGGTGTGCATTTTGGATCTGGCAGATTCCCATTTATTATATGACATTCTGTTGGTATTGTTAAATTTGTGAATGATGATATGTTGGTGCTCGGTAGCGATGAAAAGGGCGAATTGGTGTTTAATTTTTCACCTAAATCTTGTCGAGTATGTAAAACTTGGATTGGATTTGTTTTGTTAGATGGAGATTTATGAAACCATTCTCCAAATAGTTTATCTAAAGGACCAGGTAATGAAAAAGCTATTACATTTTGAACATGTGATGTTATTATATTAACTGCAGTTAATAAAATTAAAAGTTCTGCTAAAATTATGATTTTTATATTGATATCCAATATATTTATTGAAAATATTATATTTTTTAATTTATCTATTAAAATGTTATGTTAAACAATAATAATAAATAACTTGTACATTAAGAAAACTAATAAAATTTTATATAATTATGAATTATTGTATAAGATTACCTAACCAAGCCTATTTTTTTTAATATTTTATTGCAATTGACAGTTAATTCATTTTAACTCCAAATAATTTTGCAAATTTATCTGCAACAGGCTCTGGCAAAAAATCCATAACTATTCTATATGCATTTTCTTCTGTCATGGTAATTATAATTTTATCAATATCTTCTGCACTCCAAATAAATGCTCTATCATCTACATCATAATCTATTTTCTTCAATGAATCTTCTATCCGATCTATCTCGTCTTTTTCTACAGGTAATAGATAATAATCCATTAAATTATAGATAAGAGTATCTAATTAAAATTGTCTTATAGTTGAAAAATTGATGATATGGTTCTAATTATTCCTTATAATAGTCTATTTGCTTTATTTGAAAAGATTCATTCAGTATAAGTACAATGCTGAATAAAGTTTGACTAAAATTGGTTCAATGTATAAAAATTTACATTGTAATAATTATTTCTTGATCGAAAATTCAAAAAGAATAATTAAATATGCTGCCATAAAAATAATTATACAACTAGTATAATGTAATATACATAGAATTTATGAAAGTTGAACTTTATTCTCAATCCAATATGTAATCCTAACTCTAATCCCAAATATAGAGTAATACCTCTCTGCTGTTGGAATATGTCTGCTTTAATAAATCGATGACTTGTATTTTGGAATTTCTTAAAATTTCTACAAGGGTATTGTAAATGATGATAAATTACCGGCATTATAAAAAGAGAAACCGCGAAAGTTATTGAAAAAAATACAATCATGAAGATGATACTATCTATTTCATTTTATTCCTTAGGTGGAGTTTAAGCGATGTAAAAAAAGAAAACCAAATGTAAATCCAGTTACAGTTGTTTAAAGTCCACTTTCTTATAATATTGAATTACATATTTCAATAATGTGTCTTCTTTTTGCAATTTTTTTATCATTGTCGTTTTCCTGGGAGATTGTAATGAATAGCCCATTTAATGTAAATATATATTACAGATATGATGTAATTGAGAATCATTGTCTTTGAGTCATTTAAAAAGACGTGATAAAAAGATAAGGCTAAGAAATACTGCAACTTTTAGGATACTATCTATTTGTTTCAGCTGTTCTCAGAACACATATGAAATACATCATAGTTCTACTTATTAATAAAACAGTAAAAAAATATCTTTTGATATTTTTTTATAATACCAGATTTTTAAGATGATATAAGTGATTGTTAATGAACAATAAAAAGGACAATGAGGACTTTTCTCAAGACCACTACAAAGTAAATGAAAGGTACAACCTTGATGGAATAATTTATAAAATTCTTGTAGATGGCAATCAAACCAACAACAAATACTCTATAGTTGAAATTATTTTTCCTCAAGGCGAAGAATCAGAAATACCCTTACACAAACACGGTAACGAAGCATTGATAATGCATGTGATTGAAGGTAGATTTCTCTTTAGGTATGGGAAAGAAACCTTAAATGGAACTGAAGGAACGGTATTTAAATTCGAAAAAGACATAGTTCATTCTTACAGAAAGATTGGACAGGATCATGGCAAATTACTTGTAACCTACATCCCAGCAGGATTTGAAAACTTTTTCAGAGAACTTGGAAATTCTACGGTAGAGGATTTTAAAAAGTCCATAGAGTTTAATCCGGTTATAGTTCACCTATTGGAAAGCAATTATAATTGGAGATTCATTTTTGATTAGCCTTTCTATTTATAAAATGAAAATATTTTATTTTGTTAATAAAATATAAGATTCATCCATGGGGATTAAGTTCCTTGAGGTAATGGGTTCAGTTATCTCAAATTTTGGCCTGTTTAGCAATTCTTTATAATTAAAGGACAAGGCGTTCAATTACACCGATAAAGATAATAAAAATAAGTTAAAATCATATTATATAAAATCAGAAATTAATGCTTTAAATGGAATAATTCTTGCATATGTATAAATTAGTTGCAAATCTCCATTTCAATTCCTTAACACAACAAGTTTTTCCAAGATGGGGTCAACCATACATTATAATCATATACATCAATAAATTTATCTTTTTGAAAATTAATAATTACAACGTGCAAAATCAATAGTTATCATCAGGTTTTTTTAAGATAGATAATATCTTTTCTTCCATATTTAGTATACCTGTCTTAGTACCTAGGCAAATTTTCCTTTAACAACTCATTATTTTAATTATACATTTTCTTAAAGTTGATTCGTAATATCAAAGCATCTTTGGAATTGAAGAATCTAATATCATATCTGTTACGTCCATTAGCTATGGTATCTGTGATGTATCTCGCTTTCTTGGTTTCTTATATGTTAATATGTAAATGCCATGGTACATTCTCATCACCTAATGTTGCCCATTGTTCTATTATTCTAAATGGTAAACCTTCTTCTAATTTTACCTTTGCTACTGCATCGTCTCACATTTCTTTCTGATATCATTGTGAAATCATCTTCATTTAATAACATTATTTACTTTGTTGTTCTATTTGATGATTACATCTTTAGTTAAAGGTATACTAAATGAAAAAGTTGCACCTTTTCCACCCTCATTGTTTTGGGCCCATATCTTACCTCCATGAGCCTCAATAATTTTCTTTGATAGATATAATCCCAATCCGGTTCCTTGAAAGGATTTAGAAGCAAATTTTGTAAATAACTTTGGCAGAATTTCTTTGTCTATGCCGATTCCATTATCTTGTATATCAAAAACAACTGTTTCAAATCGGTCTATTTTTCTTATATTGATACTAATAGATATAACGCCTCCTATCTTTTTGTCAATAAATTTGACAGAGTTACTAATTAAATTAGCAATTACTTGATTTAACCTATTTTTATCTGCTTCTATAATTATAGACTGATTGAAATTATCATACTTGAATTCTATATCTTTATCTTTGTTACCAATAGACCTTTCATAATTTTTAATAATATCTAAAACAAAATCGTTCAAATTTAAAGTTTCTTTATGGATAACCAAGAATTTACTCTCTATTCTTGTTAAATCTAAAATGTCTTCCGTTAGTTTTTGTAACCTTTTTGCGTTTTTGTTAATTGTTTCTAATAACTCTATCTCATTTTGATCTCCACCCTTTTTTCTAATAAGAATTTCAGATAATCCAAGTATTGGTTGTATAGGATTTCTAAGCTCATGAGCGGCTATATTTATGAACTCTTGCTGGATTTTATCGTGGTCTTTAAGTTGTTCTAATAATTCCGTCTGTTTTAGTAAAGTTTCAAAAACTGATATATATGATAATACTGTTGGCAGACTATTAGAATAAGATGCTAATCCAATTGCATCTGGAGAGGGATGTTGCTTTGTATCATCTTTTAATTCTATTGTTAAAGAATATTTTCTATCAACCACTAAAACAGATACTCTTTGCAGGGGTTCAACAAATACAATATTAAATGAGGAAAATTCTTCGTCCTTTAAAGAATCTATTTCATTATCTTTAGATGTAAGAATACGAATATTTATCCAAGGTCTCATTTCTTTGACTTTTTTAACTACCTTAAAGAAGCCCGCACCATTTTGCCTATGAAATTCATTCGATGTGGAAAATATAACAAGTACTTCTTCTTTCGCAGATTCTAAGAGACCAAATAAAAGATTTTGTGTTTCTTCTTTGTCTTTTATAGTTTCTATAACTTCTGGCTCTATCCCAAATTCAATTTCTTTTATCCTTTGTTCGGCAGATATTGCTTTTTGCCACATCAATTCAAAGATATTTTGTTGTTGTTCTACAAATGCGTGAACATTGCTTAAAATGCATTGAGGAAGAGTAGAAGCAATCATCATGTTGATATTGAATTCTTTTTGTTTTGCTTGATTTTCCGGTTCCTTGTTGTTATTGTGATTAGGTATGCTCAAATCACCCATTACATGACTTTGAAATATCTTTTCATCAGAAATAGAGAAATTCCCTATGACGTTATCAAGATGTCTGATTATATGTTTTTTGCCAAAAGGTTTGATTAATTCCATCAATTCCTTAACATAGAAAACATTTTCTTCGGTAATCTCAAAAATTGTTCTTGTTCTAATATCTTTTCCTACTAGTTCAACTAATTCAGAAAACATAGTTTTATCAGTAACAAGTAATTTTGGTTGCAATCTATCAATACACGAATCCATTTTCTTTTGTGTATTTTTCCACCGCTCTATTGCTCTAGCAACTATATTCTCTATTCCGTAAACGACCTCCGTTTTTTCTAAGATTGTGTTATTTATGGTGTTAGAAGAATCGTTGAATAGATTATTCAAATATTAATATATTAAATTTGCAGTATATAAGGAAAACCTATTTATCTGGTTTTGCCAATAATTTAAAAATCTGTTTAAAATTGGCAAAGACAATTAAACATTTTGTTTTCTACTACAGAAAGAATTTAAATTTAAATTTAAATCTTTCCAAAATATTTTATCAATTTTTACAATACAAATAGATTGATTACAATAAAAAATTTAATTCCTTTATAGACGGTCGGGATGTATTTCCAAAGGATAAAAACTATTTCTTTCTCTTATCTTTGATTTTATAAATTGCATAGGCATTATTTTTTTATTGGTTTTGTGATAAAATAAATATCCATACGTTCCATTCTAAGTTATGGTCCTCTTTAATATGAAGGAGAACGAAAAATATCCGACATCTGTCAGACCTGGTCAAACTTTAGGACAATTATGTCCACAATGGGCGGCCAAATTAAAAAATGGTCTTGATGATCAAGACGTCAGGATACTTGCCCATGATTCAAAATATTGTATTGTAGGAGAAGCATGGAAATACAACGAAAGATATAATGGTTATTATTTTGCTCCCCTAATTCCATTTGTAGGTTGTTGGAAATGTATAAGATTTGGTTTTAAAATGGGTAAAATTGCCAAGGTATATGGTAAGTCATGTACCAATAATTTGTATCCAATTATCGATCTTTTCCTTGACCATTGGAATATCAAACATGCTGACACTAATAAATAACAAAAATTTTTTAATTTAGAGCCTATCACAAAATTATTTTTCTATAGATAATAATACAACAAGAGAACTGTACCAGTCCAAGATAATTTTCCGACTTTTTCTCATAACGAGTAAACAGTTTTCTAAATCTATTATGCTAGGAGTTGGTTCGCTCTACAACCCACCTCTTATGGGAGAATATTTTTTTACATTGAGTATCGATCATGAATAATCTTTTTCATTGTTTGTACCTTTCTTCTTTTTCTTAATTGGAATATGTAATACATAACCTCGTTTGATTAGTTCCTGTTCTTCATGTTCAGAATTGTATCCTTTATCAAGGCATAGATGTTGCTGTTGCCCTTTTATTCTTCCTTTCCCTTTTCTGTATTTGGATGATGGTGATCGTTTAATAACCACATTATCCACCACATCTGTTACTACTTTTATATCATGAGTATTTGCTGATGATATAATAGCAGATAGAGGAATTCCTTTTTTATCTGTTAAAATATGTCTTTTTGTGCCCCGTTTGCTTCTTCTATCAGTAGGATTATTTCCAGTCATCGCCCCCCTAAAGGCGACTTTATAGATATACTATCGATGGATTGCCATGTCAAGTTAATACAGATCATTCCATCATAGATTTTCAATAGCTTAATCCAAATGTTTTTGAATATATCAAGGCGATTCCATTCTTGAAAACGTCTATGACATGTTGAACCTGAACCATGTTCTTTAGGCAACATTTTCCACTGGCATGCTGTTCTCAGTACATAGAGTATTCCATCAAGCACTTTTCTGTATGGTACAATTGGTCGACCAACTGTTTTGGATGATTTTTCTTTAGGTAGGACCTTTTTAATTTCATTCCATAATTCATCAGGAATCTTTTTGATGGGAGGACGAAAATCGTTAACACTCCTTGTTTCCTCTTCCTTCTGAATACAGGTCACAGTTTAGAAATGGAAATAAAGAGCTATAATCTTATCGAATTTTGGGATAGGCTCTTAATTGTCAAATTTATTTTTAGAATATGGTGCAGTCAAAATGATTGTTGCTAGAATTGATTGAGCCTTATCTAGCGAAATATTATGGGAGAATGCTACATATCCTGATGCTTTTTTAATCCCCATGGTTGAACGATGCAATTTGATAATTTCTTTGAAAGACTGAACAGGATTATATGACGATAAAGCGGAAATAATTGACTCGGAGAGTATCTTTATCCTTTCTTCAGGTATTTTATATGTAGATAATTGGGTATCAAGTTCGTCCATTAATGGTGATATTTTCTCAAATATTTTAAAAATTATATCTATATCTGTATTTTTATTCATTTCTGCATTCTGATCTTCTAGGTTAAAGTCTTTCCGAAAATCATGATATGGTTTTGATATGGTGTTTTTATTATCGTGATTATCCGATATCGATGTTGATGTTGTATATGAAAATGAGGTTGGCGATTGTGGTGCTGTTGATTGGTGTTCCGACGAGGAAAGCGATGTTAAGGAGGAGGAAGAATCAGGTTGTATATCCACATTTGTTTTTCTTTTATTTGATATCCAATCAGTCTCTTTGTTATAAACAACAGCCATCTCGGCATGTTTTAATTTGTTGTGGCGTTCTGCATTATATTTGCGACTAAATGTTTTCTTACAGCCTGTACAAGCGTATGTTTTTTTTACCATTTCTATCATATGATTCCGCTTGTTATATGAAGAGTAACTCAGAGTGACTCAAATGAGTTAAATAATGAACTTCGTTCATTTCTTCAGGTTCCCACCAATACAATTTTGTCTTATAGATCATTATCTTATAATAATTACAATTTATCATCTGGACATATGTAAAATTCTGATGGTGTAACTATTGTCAGCTTTTCTTTTTTCTTTATCAATATGAGTGACTCAGAGTCACTCATATTTTCTGTTCAACGTTTTCTTGAATACCTTTCATTTAATAATTTACTTATGAATTTGTAATCGCAATAACGTTAAAATGAGTTACTCCAAGTTACGCATTAACATCTCGGCAACACAAATGAGTTATAAGATAAAAAATATTTAAGTCATGATGAAGCATACTAGAGCATAGAAATTATCAACAATCATTCACTGTTAGCGAATTGTTAATTCGTCATTCAATTTATTATTATTGTGACTAATATGCAGTATTATATATGATAGGAGATATATGCTTATATAAATAAATGGATAGAAATGGATTAAATTCCTAGTGATACTTGGTTTAACATTTTGATAAAGATATTTAATTAATTAGCTTATGGTCATAAGCTGTTTGTGACAATCAAGCAAGAGATCTAATAGATATGATAATTTATTTCATTAATTTAAATTTAAACTTGATATTAAAATACAAAAAAGGGCTATACAAAAGGTTTTCCTATCATTTATTAAATAATGTACTTTGCCTTTTGAAATGTCAGTTTCATTTACTATTTGATTCATCGATTTGCTTTTGTAAATTTTTGTACAATTATTGATTTTTACAATGGTGAAGGATCGGTCAACTAATCTATAAACTATTCAAAAATCAGATCAAATATGGTCATACCATTTGTTAAACCGGTTACTAAATCGGTCAATTTTGTTAATAATCAATAAGCACAATATAGTAAAAATGATTAAAGATAAGCTAAATCTTTTCTAGTGTAGGATTCATATTTGAATTATATCTACCATTTTAGTATTATATCAATGAAATAGAAATTCAATTAAATCAAGATAAGCAACAATAGTATAATATTCGTTAGGATTATCCACTAGAGCAAACTGTCCTATAAATACGGAGTTTCTTTTGCCGTTATTAAAAATATTTGTGTTTTCAAGTTTCGTCCTCTGTTCAATTATCTTAGCATATATTTGTTATTTACATCGTATATGCATACTTTCCTTTACTGATTAAAATTGTAATAGTGATAAAACTAACAAATCTGCAAGTATCCCAATTGTGGTTATCGTTCTTTGTTGCAAAATCATTAAAAATCGTTTTTTATTAACGCTTTAGTTTTATTATTAATGAAATATACTTTAAATTTATTGGGTATCTATAATTTTAATAGTAATATTAATGGAATATATCGTCTAATAAATCAAATACCTTTTTTATGTCATAATCAATTTGATTTGATAATATTTTAGATTGAGGATTATTGTCCATATCTAATAAATGATCATACTCTTTAATTTTATTTGATATCTTTATCAAATTCATAAATAGCCTTTCATTGTTTATACTTCCAATGATATCTTTATATGCTTTATTTGTGGTAATTTCTTTTAATAACTTTGCTAACTTTGGCCAAAATTCTTTGATATCTAATCGACCATCTATTTTTTTGCTAATATATTCGTCGTTAAGAACTGCCATAGCCATTTTAACCTCTTCTATTTTTTCCATTAAATTTACATCTATCAAATTTTCTTTTATTGTTTTTCTTTCATTCAATTTGTATATTATTTGAGGGTTATCTTGTTTCATTTTTTCGATATTTGAACTTATATTTCCTTGATCATTTGCGATACCATTCTTTTGATTTAAATAACTTTCTTGAGAATTAAATGTAGTATTTGTTAAATTGATATTACTTTGATTGAGGGTATTGATATTATTGTTGAAATGATTTTCTTCATTGTTTTTTATTTTTTCCGAAATGTTAGAGCTTTCTAATTCTTTAATTCTTTGTTCAGAAGATAAAGTACTTGACACAATTGCTTTAACTATTTCTTTTTTTGTAGATTCATCTTGATTTTCAGATAAAGTCATCAAAGACATTAATGCTCTGTATATTTTTTGAGCAGCTAATTTGTCATCGGCCATTTTGATTATGTATTCATCCCTTTTTCTTTCATCTTTAATATTTTTGATAGTATTGCATAAATCATATTGGGACGCATCTAAAAGTAATAATGTTTGCGTTGCATTATGTATTATTTGTGGATTTATACCTATTTTGCCAATATTTAAGTCTCCTAAATTAATACCAGCTATTTCTATATTTTTCTTATCATAACTTTTAACCGTTCTATAGCATTCCATGTCATTTATCTTTTCAATGGGAGTATAACCCAGTTTATTTAATAAACCGGAAAACAATAGAATATAAAAGTGTGAAAAATATAAAAAGTTTTTAAAATTAAAACATAAATATTATTTGTAATTTGGTTGATTTAGTATTTGCAACAGGAATTTGAAGAACTAAATGAAAAATATGGGAATTTACTAGAGGGAAATCTGTCTATAGATGAATTTTGGAAAACGTTATTTCCTTTTGTTATGTCTCTCTTAAATAATCAGGATTTCAAAGATAGAATAGGGGAAGTAAATCTTAACTCATTAAATTATATTTTTATAAAATTACGTGATAAAAAAAAAAGTTATAATGAATATAAAGATATGGGAGACAAACAACAAGCAAGACTATCTGAAAATAGTTTTATTTCTATATCTGCTGAAATAATAGGAAAACTTGAACAATTTATTTCTAAATTAGATACATCTAATACATTGTTGCCTACAGTTGTTGAAAGATATAAGGATATTGATACTTTGAATGAAACAAAAACAATGTTCCAGTTGAAGTCGTTTAAAGAAAATATATTTGCAGTTTTTATTGCTATGGATAAATATAACAAAAACTGTCAATCCGATCTTGTTATAGATGATATTATTAAATTACGTGAGAATTGGCAAATTTCGTATTTGTCTACTTTTTTTAATAATGATGTTACTTATTTAAGACTGCTTAAAATATTAAGTAATGCATTTAGAAATAATCAAAATAATTCATGGATTTTTTTTTATTTTTTTGGTTATGTTTTGATAGATCTATATAATGAGTTATACATTTCATCTTATGAAATAGATGACGAAGATCCATTTATAGGAGGATTTAATTTTTCTATTTTAAAAGATCTTATTATTGCAAGTCAAAATAAAAATTCTAAGATTGTATTTTTCTTAGATTGTTTATGTGTTAATAAACATATCTCATACAATGAATTAAAAGAAAAAATTGATCTACTTTTTAAAGATTTTAATAATTCTGATAATATTCTTATAATTTTATCTATTGAATTGTATTTTAAAAATGATATGGATGAAGAGAAATGTTATAAACAAGGAGTTTTTACAAAACTATTTCTTGATAGTCCTATTAATGTGGATAGTAATGAGTTAGGAATTATTACATTATCTAATTTTTATATATACATTAAATCAAAATTACATGACAAATATTTGACTTTTATATTTCCTTTCGATTCTCTCTCTAATAATTTTGAAATTAATTTATTCCTTGCTAAAGATTATAAAAAAAAATTTAACCAAGAAATGGATATAATTTATAAACTATGTGAAGAAATAGAATCTGATATTTCAAATACTGGAAAAACTCAAATTCCAAAAATATATTATATGATACGGGAATTAAAAGGCATTCAAGAAAAAATTCTTTATGAGAAAGAATCTATCGAAATGCTTCAGAAATATGTTTCAATTATAGATAGCGAAATTCTATCTTCTGTCAAAAAAAAAATTATTGATTGGTTAGAAGATTCTCGAATTAAATTTGAATATTCGATAGAAAATAAAACACTGCTAAAATATAATGATTTAATTAATTTAACTTCTTCTTTAATGTATGAAAGGCTAACTACAATTAGTAATAAAGAATTGAAGATGTTGGATCTTTTATCTAGAGTTGCACAGGGTAATATCGATGAACACAATTTCTTAAATACCCTTATAAAAGAAATTAAAGAAGACCCAAAAATTGGCTCATTTAATAAGCCCCCTAATATTAAAGATCGATTAAACGAACTTAAAAATAGTTCAGGTAACAGAGGTTAAAATAAATGACTTATTTGAATCTATTAAATTTGCTTCGAAAATTTATAGAAAGTAATGATATTGTTGCAAATTATTTATCTAATTCAGAATCTAATTTAATTGATTTCAAAGAATGGACTAATTTGGGTGATCTACTAATAAAAGCGAAAATAGATCGAAATGTCTTTAGTAATCTAATTAATTTCTACCCTTCATTTAGTAGTTTACTTTATGATGGTAAAAGATTTATTCAAAATTTTAATACTATACAAGCTATAATTTGTTATGATTTAGCCATATCTTTGAATCCACAATATGTTGATGCTTACAATGGAAAAGGCATCGCTTTATCTGGTCTTGGCAAATATGATGAGGCTATACAACAATATGACAAGGCCTTGGAAATAAATTTACGAGATATTGATGCTTACTTTAACAAAGGCATCGCTTTATCTGGCATTGGCAAATATGATGAGGCCATACAACAATATGACAAGGCCTTGGAAATAAATCCACAATATGTTGATGCTTACAATGGAAAAGGCATCGCTTTATTCAATCTTGGCAAATATGAT
>JAICXY010000094.1 GCA_025934495.1 Candidatus Nitrosocosmicus sp. | reverse complement strand
TGAAAGCGTTATTGTTGTATCATTCATACCCAGAACATCCAAGATCCTGTCTTTAACCAGCTGTTCGTAGGGAACACCTGCTTTAACTGATAGCAAATGACCCAGCAATCCCAGTCCAAAACTTGAATATTGAAACTGTGAACCTGGTGCTCTAGTAAGAGTAGTATTAGATAATGCTTGATACAGCTGTGTTTCGGTGTAATTGGGGTTTGGATTTCCAACAGTATTGTTGAGCCAAATATTGGAAGGCCATTCCGGAAGACCCGATGTATGGGTTGCCAAATCTTCAAGCGTTATTTTGGTTCCATTGTATTGAGGCACCTTTACATTTGAAGGAAGATATTTTTCAATTGGATCGTTTAAATTAACTATTCCTTGTTTTACCATATCTGCTAAAAGTAATGTTGTAAAGGTCTTTGTGATGGAGCCTATATTAAACATTGTACTTTCGTTGACAGGTATGTTATTTGCTTTTGAGATGTTTCCAAAGCTGTATACCTTTGTTCCATTTGGATCTATCAAACCTACAACCAAGGCTGCTTTTGATTTGTTGACTATATCATTTATAATAAACTCTTTGACTTTGGGTGGAATTTGTTCAGAATAAAGACTTGTAGATATAGGTGATGACTGAGATGATTGATTTGTTAAATCTTTATTGGTTATAGTAACAACTGAATTTGAAAGAGAATAAACAAAAATGGTAGTAGATGTAGATATTAAAATTGTTGTAAATAAGCCAACAAATAAAATTAAAGGAATATAGGAACAACTAAAAGTAATATGACTACAAAGTAGTGATTGTTTAAAGAAAAATTTATCATGTAATTTCTTAAACATTAAACTCATATTATCCAAGATATTAATAAAGATAGCCATTATACTGTTACTAAATTAGATATCGAATTCGATGGAAATCGTTTGGAAATTTGCATGGGTCAAAGACAAAATGAAGAAGGGCTTTATATCTGCACGAAAATCTGATGTTTTATGGATTATATACAAAGCTTTGGTCAACTTTACAGATAATTTTATTGGTATTGTTATTTGTCAACACAAAAGACTTCAATAACCTTATGGGTTGTGTGTCCTTTCTAATTTTTAAACTATTAGTTATATAATTAGGCCCTGTTAACTTAAGAAAACGCTATAGCTGAAAACTTGTTAAAAGTTATATTAGAATAACAAAGAAAGAGAACCAAACCAATGTATTGCTTATTCTTTGTATCTTTATTTTCTTGGTCTATCCTATAGAAATACTACAGCAAAAGCATTACAAAGGTTTGTTCGCAGAAGCCATTTCTCAATATGGAAATGGATTCAAAAATACAGGCCAAAGAGAATTTTAACTAAGAGAAACAAGATTGATGAATTTATTATAGATGAAACATTGATTAGAATTGGTTCTCAATATGTCTGGTTGTGGGTTGCAATTGAGCCTATGAATAAGCAAATCCTTCATATTGATATCCTTTGATAAAACAATGCTTATTGTAGCTGAGCGTTTTATTGCATCACTGATAAATATTTATGGCAAGCACCCTGTCTCAACGGATGGTGGAACTTGGTATCCATCGCAAGCATGTAAGTTTTTAAAGTTAAAGCATCATACGCATTCTTCTTTGAGGAAAAGTCTTATAGAAAGAACAATCCAATATATCAAGGATAGAACTGAAGGATTTGACGATTATTTTCCATATAGAATAAAGAAATGTAAATTAAAATATGTAAAGTGGTTTAATCTTTTCATTGATCAACACAATAAACAGATAATGCGCTAAGTTAAAAGAGCCTATAATTATAGTTTGGTTGGTCATTTGCCAATAAATATCATTTAGTTATATGCTGATATGAGTATGGTATGGTTATTTGAATTTTTTGTAATAAAGAATATGAATTGTTGAATTGATCCTAATACGGATTCTCCCCAAAGACATTGCCTCCCCCGTGTGTAGGCCCAGGGCTGTAGCGACACACCAGAATGTCCGACCCACGGTAGTCGTTTGGTCCACCACTGGCGGTCCCGCAACCGACCGAGGTCGTGGTCCGCCAGACCATCATCGTGTAATGACTGATCTGTCCGGCGTTTGTCGCAGTGATCGGGCCACCGTGATAATTGTTCTTTTCGGCGATCCAGCCCTGCATATTCCGGGCTACCGGTACCGTCGTGTTGTGGCCGCCCGTTGCAATGCTCTCACCGTATTGGTATCCTGGTACGTATCCGCTTGAGTGGGCGTTTGATTGATCGATGACTTTAAGCGTCGCCAGATGCTCGGCCCAAGTCTTGGCGCCGATGGCGAGCGTGTCGTTCCATACGAGCGGCGGAACTCCAACGGCAGCACGTTCACGATTATGTACTGCCAACACCATACTTTTTAAATCCACGCCTCCATTGTAGATATCATTATTGCATGTATCACAGTAAGCATTTCCGGTATTGTTACTCACGGTAGACCCACTAGGTAATGCGGCATTATTTTGTGTGGATGTAGTAATTGGTGAGCCACTGTTATCAGTTGTAGTAGTAGTAGTTGTTCCACCGCCAGTTGATGAGCCACTGTTATCAGTTGTAGTAGTAGTAGTTGACCCACCGCCAGTTGATGAGCCACTGTTATCAGTTGACCCACCGCCAGTTGATGAGCCACTGTTATCAGTTGACCCACCGCCAGTTGATGAGCCACTGTTATCAGTTTGTCCGCTAGCATACATAATTGATGAAGCAGGTAAAACCATTGAAAATACTATTAAAAATATCAATGAAATAGTTATTCTATTCATAGTTACCAGTGCCGTAACATATATAAAAAGCCGGTGTTTGATTAATCCTTTTAAACATGTCAGAAATAGATGTAATGTGTTCTTTTTTTTATCAACAGCAAAAACTTCCATAACCCTAATACAATACGATAGATCCATCAAACAGAAAAGGGAAAGGAAGACATGGTGTTGAACGCTTCTGCACCTCATAAAAATAATTATTTTTGTTATTGCTATTGTTTTCCAAAATCCTTTTCTAAGACATAATTCCCCATACAAGACAAAACATCATTAACAAAGGGAATGTCTTTGTGAAAAAAATGGAAAGAATTATTCAGATGGATTTAGAAATACAAGGGTTCCAGCTAATTTTAATGATGTAGACGTTCATCTTTTTAAGTTGGATGGATCATTGTTTTGGATATACACTTCAGATGCAAAATATCTAAAAGTTCCTTTAAAAGGATTAGATTTGTCAACAATAAGATACATGTCTGATGACGAATTGTATGAAATGGTGATTTATCTGCGTCAAATAAAGCCAAATTTACAAGAGTATATTCATGGTTAAATAATAAATTGATAGAGGAGTTAAATAATTCATGGTTTTGTGTAATCATAGGATATAGTTTAAGAGATAAAGATATTCAGAAAATATTATGTGGCGCTTTAATTGGAAATAAAAAGTTATGGTTGCTTATCATAAGTCCGAATACAACTGAAAGGAAAAAAAATTTTGTAAATGAAAAAAAGTTAAATTATGCGACTCGGTCAAGAATTCTCGCTATAAATTCCAATTTTGAAATCGTATCAAGTAAAAAAATACACCAGAAAATTGAATTATTGAAATCCTTCCTAAAGAGCAGGACCACCACCATTTGTATTAAGATTCTGCTGCTGTTGGCTATAGACCAAGACCATATACAAAGGATTGATGCCACTTAAATCATTATTAACAGATACATTAAATTTAAAAGACCCATCTTCAGATGGATTAATTGTATTTGGGATTACACTAGTTGTTATTGGATTTATATTAATGGCGTTGCCTTTACCATCATAAAATAAAGCTGAGACCTGGGTGTTGTTTAATTGAGATTTGCTTGCATCTTTTACTGTTCCTGATATTGCCCATATCTTATTAAAAGAATCATATGTTGTAATTAAACTGGATGTTGTAAACTGACTTTGTTGAGCTACACAATTAAAGCTACCTGCAACAAGACATGTCTGCTTAATATCAAGAAGTATTATGTATTTGGCCGTATTATTTCCTTGATATTGACCTAAGTTTTGTAATAATATGTTTTGATTTGTTTGATTTGATCCAACAGTAGCGAGATTTGAAGTTAGAGTTGATGTTGTGCTAGTAGGTGTTGATGTTGTGCTAGTAGGTGTTGATGTTGTGCTAGTAGGTGTTGATGATTTGCCATGAGTTGATGATTTGCCATGAGTTGATGATTTGCCATGAGTTGATGATTTGCCATGAGTTGATGAAGTATCATGGCTTGTTGGAGTTGATGATTTTCCACCGCCAGTTGACGAGCCACTGTTATCCATTGACCCACCGCCAGTTGACGAGCCACTGTTATCCATTGACCCACCGCCAGTTGACGAGCCACTGTTATCAGTTGACCCACCATGTGACGAGTCGTCCCTATTGTCGGTAGACTTACCACTAGCATACATAAATGCTGAAGTAGGTAAAACCATTGAAAATACTATTAAAAATATCAATGAAATAGTTATTCTATTCATAGTTATCAGTGCCGTAACATATATAAAAAGCCATTCTAAAACGAACAGTCCAAAGTAGAGGATGCAATAGGTTATAATGTTAATTCATTGGATTATCAAATACTATTTTTTAATTTTGACTATCCTGATAGTTCCATTTTCGTATTTGATCAAGTGTTTGCTCTGGAGAATAATCCGTTTGGTGTGGCATATAACGCAGGTAATGGTAATATATGCGACAATCTTCAGTTCATGGACAGACCTGTAAATTATGATAGTAATGTTTTATGTCTTGAGGATTTAAATAGAATAGGATAAATCAACAATATAAAGACAAATCAACCTGAACATAGAAGTTTCCTTCTCCTTAATCAAAGTATTGACAATTGAATTAGATTGGTTTTCTTGGACTGGAATATCGTTACCAAAACAGATATCTGGTTCGGTGGAGATCGTTTGGAAACCTACATGAATCCCGATATGATAAACAACTGTACTTTATGATAACACAATAATTAGTTTATTGTAATTTGGTTGACAATCAGGCAATGCAATGAATGTAAAATTGTTTGGTAGGAACAACTACAAATTTGTTTCTAGTTTAAGAATATAAATCTGATTCTACATTATGTTGAAAATGGATTAATCATTCTTATCAAACACTCATGCAAATTAATGAACAATTTTTATCTTTATAATATAGAACAATAAAAGGAAGGCTTGTAGAAACTATCTCTATCATGGTTTTAAGTAATTAAAAGACTTTTTGACAACAGAAAAAAGAGATAATCTATTTAAGCACATACTAATCAAAGTATAGGTGCCAGTTTCTACCATCTTAATTACAAATCAAATCAAATCAAATATTTATTATTAAGTGGAAGACTGAAAGAAAATGTTGCACCATTTCCATTTTTGTTATTTTCAGCCCATATATTACCACCATGAGATAAGATTATACTTTTGGAAATGAATAATCCTAATCCAGTTCCATCTTTTGATTTGGAAACAAATTTTGAAAATATCTTTGGAAGTACATGTTGATCGATCCCTTGTCCAGTATCCTTAATATACATGGATATCTTATTATCACTTGTATCTTTTTCTAAAGTAATATTTATGCTGCCCGAATTTGTAAACTTTATGGCATTACTTAATAAATTAGAAATAACTTGGTTTATTCTGTTTTTGTCTCCCATTATAAATACATTGTTTCCATCATGAGGTGTTCTTCTATCTATATCAGTTTCATTTGAGCAAAGATATTTGTATTCTAATTTTATGTCTTTATTGACAAGATGGTTCTTGTAGTCTTGTATTGTTTCTAAAATTAATTCATTTAAATTAAATAATTCTTTATTTAAAATTAATTTTTTGGTGTCAATTTTTGCAACATCAAGAATGTCGTTTGACAATTGAATAAGTTTTTTTGCATTTCTATTTATTACATTTAATAAATCATAATATTTATTATCGTTCACTCTATACTTAAGCAACTGGCTTGATAGTCCTAATATTGGTTGTATTGGATTTTTGAGTTCGTGAGCAGCAATATGAATAAAATCTTTTTGCAATTCTTCAGATTCTTTTAATCTCTCTAAAACTTCTGTTTGCCTCCATAGATTTTCAAAAATTGATGCATAGCCTATTACTGTTGCTTTACTGTTAGAATATGATGCTAGGCCATAGATTTTACGAATTTTATTATTAGTATTTATGTTACTGTCATTGTATAGAAATACATCGTCTTTTATTTCTAGATATAGTGAATATCTTTTATCTACCACTAAAATTAAAATTTTAGGTTCTGATTGTTCAGTAAAATATAATACATGGATATTTTTAGGATATTGTTCTTTTAGTTTTTGTCCAATATTTTTTATATTTTCATTGTTAGGTGTTAATATTTTAATTTGTAAGCCCGGGTTTTTGGTTAATATGTCTCTACATATTTGTACAATTCCAAAATATTTGTCATAGTAATGGAATGTCTTAATAGTTGGAAATATAACTAATATTTCAATTAATGCAGATTTTAAAAGATTATATTGAATATTTTGGATTTCATTTGGATCTATAATTGTCTGCATAAAATCTGGAACAATACCTTCTTCTATTTCTCTTATTCTTTGTTCAGCCCTTATTGATTTGTTCCATAATGTATCAAAAAAATACTGTTGTTGTTCTACAAATGCGTTAACTGTACTACTTATAATTTGTAATACGGGCTTTGATCGCTGAACAATTGCAGTTCCGTGATATTCTTTTCTATCTGCAATGGAAAAACTACCTTTTACATTATCAAGGTGTCGAACTTCAGAAAATTGTAGTAATTCTTTACAGTAATCGACATTTTCTTTTGTAATTTCTGTAATAGCTCTACCCTTTACATTCTTTGACTGAAGTAGACGTTGTAGTCCTTGCCAAACTGGCTTTGTTTGAATAAGCACAATTACACCTTGAGAATGCATGCATGCATCAATTTGAAATTTGGTTCTTTCAAAATGTTGTAAAGTTTGATCAATGACATTTTCTTCTCCGTATAATATTTCCGTCTTTTCTGGATCTGTTTCTGAAGGTTGAAAAGATGATAAAGGTGATTCAGAACCTGGTAATGGATTTTTTGATGGAAGCAATTTAATAATGTTCATATTTCATATACATAAAAATATCTAGAGTTGGACAGAGGTTACTGATAAATAACCTTGTATTGAAGATGATCTATTTCATTTGTAAGCGTAAAGAACAGAATTCCTTCAATTACATCTGTATAACATAATTTGATAAAGTCTTTCCATAAGAAAAGTATCTGATTGGCCGATCATCTTGTCTTTTCAAAAACAAAATCGCATTTCAATTTAAAAGATCCATGGAATAAATTATAATATATATATTTATCATAGTAGTTGCGCCTAGGCAGAGAAAATTTTGGAAAAATAATTAATTATACACTAAAACTATTACTAAATTGGATATCTGGTTCGGTGGTTTCCGTCGTGCTTGCACTCGAAAATTAGTATTCTGTTATATATACGATCAACTAAATAATATAGTTTTACAAATCAAAATTTGAAAGTATGATATTTTTCCGCATTGTATTTTAGCCTAATCTTACAGCTGTCGAACCACATACGGGACAGGCTCTTTCATTATGTTCTTTTCCACAGGTCATACAGACAAATTTCAGTGACTGAGGGCCAAACTGTGAATATAGATTGTCATTGAATAGAATATTGGAAATTGAATTGAGGAATTTGTTTGGGCTTTTTTTCTTTGTTTTATTTTTGATGTCTTTGTTTAAACCTAAAGAGCTATAGGATCTCTTTTGGATTGATTCCATTCTATATGGCTGCAAGAACAAATAGATTCCAAGGTAAAATAAAAGTGACAGTGGAAAAGGAACTGTAAATGATACAGCCAGTGCGATTCCAATATATATTGCAAACCAGATAACAGATGATCTGTTAAAATTGCTTAAATTATCATATTTATCTATCTTGGTCATTTTGTTTAAACCACCTCTATATGATTATATATTATAACGAAAAACTCATAAATAAAATTTGCTCGTTTCAATAAATAGAAATTGCATACTACAAGTAGTAAAAAGAATCTTTTATAAAGATAAAAGTTTGACTTTTTTTATTTTGAAGATATGTACAATAAACCAAATTGCAACAAGATTAGTCTTCTAAAATAGTTATATATGGATATATTACAAATATAAATCAAATGAAAAGGATGATTTCAAAGCTATTGTACTTTTAAGAACAACACATAGAATCTTAAAATTCTACTATAAAATAATAAAACTTGACTTAACAGATTACAAAAAACAAAATTAAAAAATTGGAGATTTGAATGAATTTACTCTATCTTTATTTCCTTTCCTTTTGGTTTTTGCTCTTCTTTCTTTTTGTCAAATGTTACTTCAAGTATACCGTTGTTATAGGTAGACCTTGCTGTTTCAATGTCAGCTGATTTTGGAAGATCGATTATCTTGCTGTATTTTCTTTGGGCGTTATCAGCAGTCTTTACTTCTACCTTTTCATCGTATGCATTAATTTTGATATCATCTTTCTTGATGCCCGGCATCTCCAATACCACCTTTACCTCTTTATCTGTTATTGTAATATCAGATAGTGGTTCTCTCTCAGCTGTTATTTGTGGTTTTTGGATACCTAGATACTGCCCTGCAATGTCTTTACCAGCTTTTATATTTCCAAATTCATTTACATGTGGTTTGCCATCAGGTCCTATTGTCATCGAATATCCATAAACAAGGGGACCTACCTCATGTACTTTGACACCCTCGGAGGTTTGATACTCTCTTACCAGCTCTTTTGGTGCATTCTTTGAGATGTCGTTGAACACATTAAACATTCTGTTCATTTCTCTGTGCATATCATCAAAGTCTCTAAAAAGGTCAGTTGTGTCAAACAATGAACTGCTGCGGTTATTATTCCACCACCTATTTCTTAAACTCAAAATTCTGTTAAACCAATTGTCCATTGGTAATATACTATTGTTGTCGTTGTCCATTGCTATATCACCGATAATATGTAGTATATATTACATAATATATTTTTTTCTTACATGATTGTAATATTGTCTTGGTGTAGATCAGGCATTAAAATAGAATAGAATCTTAATGAACTTTAAAATTGATTTACTGAATCATTTATTTGTCTATTGCTATAACTTTGATAAAAAAATAAATTTAGGATTTTACATATAGATATGCTTGGTGGTTTTCAAGTTATGAGTCTCCAAGAATTTATAACAAACAAAATCATCAATCCAATAAAATCAATGGGCAAATCTTTTTCATCATACAAGCCCAAAGATTCAACAGCAGTTGGTATCTTGATCTCCTTGATAGGCATACTAGCCCCAATGCTATTGTATATACCAATTAAGATGGATATTGCAGTAGATAGATTTGCTGCATACACCCAACAACAGTCTATTGTATCCGATCCTCTTTCTGACTCACTGCAAATAGCACAATCCAAAGTTCAAGCTGCAACAGCCCCAGGTGCATTTGGTCATGGTGTACCCTCTTTGTACAATCTATCAACACAAGATCTATTGATGATACTGGGAATTACCGGTGCAGGAGGTATACTAGCTTATGTGATAGTAAAAATTATGCTTACACGTGCAAGATTCAAAGAGAAAGAGATGAAGATGGTCATGTAGCATCAATAAAAATGACTGCCTCTACTACCTAATCAATATCAAAGATCAACCATCAATTTTTTTGATTTTAACCAATACTTTCAATATAAATTCATCATCAATTGAGTATCATCTGAATCTTTAAATTATAAATACAAATCACATAGAAATTCCTTTGAATGCAAGACATTAATGGAAAAACCATATATTCTACTGTACAAGAAATTGTAGACCCATCACATACCGCACTAGTGGTATGGGATGTTCAGAAAATGCTTGTTGATTTTATTTTCAACAAAGAGGAGTTTATGAATAACATTAATAGGGTAATTGAATCTGCAAGAAGAACAAAAATACCAATTTTTTATACCTCTGTTGAAATGCTACTAATCAAATACGAATCTTCAGCAAGACTTTATACATATAACAAGCTGTTTGCCAGAATGCAACAACAACAACAACGACCACAACAATCGAGGTCTGAAAATATGGATCTGTCTCCGGCAGTTGGCAGAAAGGAAGGTGAGTTGGTAATAACCAAACATACTGCAAGCATCTTTATAGGTACAGATTTTGAGAGAATGATAAGAAATGCAGGAATAACAACTATAGTATTTACAGGTATAGCAACTGAGCTTGGCGTAGAATCAAGTGCAAGGGATGCTTTAAACAGAGACTTTTATCCTGTTATAGTTTCAGATGCAGTATCATCTTCAGATAGAGATGCTCACACTCGCTCTTTGCAGAATACGGAAAATTTCCTCACGGTTGTATCTATAAATGAGATTATGGATATTTGGTCCAAATAGAAATTGGAAAATTCATGAGAAAAAAGGACATATTAAAAAGAGTCATGATATAAGATATAGTCCATGCCGTTGTTATTATCATCAGCGTTATTAAGCCGAACGGATTTAATTGTTAGATAAATTATACACTAAAACTGTTACTAATATAGATATCGGGTTCGGTGGGAACAACTACAAATTTGTTTCTATTTCAATCAACAAAATAAATAACAGGTCTTAAAATAGAATCTTCTAAATAAGATTAAATTTTCCGGTTCTGTTGAATCTTCAGTTGTTTAAATCAGTTGTTGATTTTCAGTTGGTGGAATAAAATGTCGGAAAACCGTTGGTAACCATGTATGATCTGTAAAGAATAATATTTGAATTGATTTCCAAAATTGTTATTGAATCAAAGTAGTTTTGATAACAAACCTCATTGGATTACCATTTTGTTAATAGGCTCTTTTATTACTGCTTTTATTTTTGTGATGATATTTAATGAAACTAAACTTTATGTCTTGCTATTCAGTATGTCATTATCAAAATCAATTCTATTAATATTATCATCATTGTTACAACAAAGATTTATCAATTCCTCTCTATTACATTGTATATCCGATTCTCCATTTCTTATGAATACTTTATATGTATTTTTAAAGTTCCAAACATAGGGTTTTTTATTTCCTTCGGGTATATCCATAATTAATATCTTTTTTCCATTCTTTATAGGATCTAGTGATAAATTAAATTCAATATTTGGATTACAATGAGACCTAATCATTTGTTCAAAATTTTTCTTTAACACATCAAAGGGCAAGGTATCATCAAATCCCTTTATTTTATCAGGTTCATCAATTATGTCTTCAACTCCGATTAAGATTTTTCCTCCTTTGCAATTTGAGAATGCAACTATGGTTTCAATTAAATCTTGTTTATTTTCTTTAATCTTGATTATATCATAATTGGGAAAACTTTTTCTTTCTAAGCAACTCTCTTCTTTTAATTGAAATAACCTATCAATTTCATCTTCTGAGTATCTATACATTATACCATACTGGTTATTTTGATAATTCCTTGACCATTTCCTTCTATCTAATATGTGATAATCATCATCAATGAGTATTATTTCAAGATAATCGGGAGAGAATTTTAAATCTACTTTATCTATAAATTTAATAATATTAGAATCATATATTGAACCCTTGCTATAATATATACCAAGAAGCTCATTTTTAGAAGGTTCATTTAATTCTAATTTTACATTATTTTCGGACAATTCAATGTTTTTAAAATGTCTTTTATGTAATGGAATTAAAAACAAAATCCCATTATAAACAGAGTCCATATTTAATTCCATTAGATTATTAAATGCTATGCGACTTTTTGGAAAAAACTTTCCCTCATCTTTTTCTAATAAAATTTCATGATCGTTTTTGAAAAACCCGTTATTAAGTAATAATTTATAGAATATGGTTCTTAGAGGTTTTTCTATCTCTATATTAAAATAATTATTTGTTTGCCCATAGAATAGATCTTTAAGAATTATTTCAACAAGTGAATCGCCGTTATTATTTGGATCAAGATCTAACTTACCTTTGAAATTATTTGAATGAAATTCCTCACCTTTATCACTGTCTATATCAGAGAGGTATTCTAATAATTTTGAATTTTTATAAAATTTTTTTGTAAAAGTAATATTGTCAAATTTATATTCACATTCCAATTCTTTTTCATTATTTTTTTCTAAAAGACATTCTACCTTAATGAAGAAAGGGTAATTTGTATTATATTTGAACGTAGAGATTACTGCATCAAAGCTATTGATATATTCTTTAAGTATTTCAGAAACCACGTAAAAAATTTAACAATTTATCTATATCAATTTTAATAGGTTTAGACGAATATATTTTATTAGATTATATTTTTAAAAAGTTAATACCTTTCTAAAAGTATTAAATATTTAATAATAAATTTTAAATTCGAAAGATATTATCAAATGAATTTTTAATGGATGAACTAAAAGATTCATAAAAATAAATGAGTAGTTGGACAGGGATATCTAGTAGCGCTTAATAATGGAGATATGTCATTTGTAGCATTGAGATATTTACTCAAGGAGATTGATGCTTGATTATGATGAGTCTGCAAGTTTCACCTGAGAATAATCTAAGCTATGATAAGATATGGAAGATGTTTGATGATTGTATAAAAACAAACAGATTCTCAAAAGTTCAAAATGTGTTTTGTGTCGGATCTAGGGAAAGATGTGCACTGGGCTTGATAATGAGTTACACTGGTGTTATATCACCACATGGTAAAATA
>JAICXY010000199.1 GCA_025934495.1 Candidatus Nitrosocosmicus sp. | reverse complement strand
TTTTTGTAAGATTGGTAGGATCCCACCTCATCTGACCATCAAATGAAATTAATTTTCCGTTTTGAACCTTTAGAGACCAATTACCATTTACTACCCAATCAGAAACAGGTGTTCTAATAAAGGAATTCAATGGGCCTGACATACTAAAATTATTATTTTCTGAGCTACTGATTTGAGTATTCCCACTACCATTACCTATTTGAGCTTGTATCAAATGCATTGGAATTGTATTTCCAATTTCAATAAATATTCCTACCATTGTTATTGAAAATGCAATAATAAATAGATGATATGCGCTTTTGCAATCGAATGTATTTGAAATACTAGATTTACTAAAATATAACATTATATTATTTTCTTAAGAATAACACGTTAATAGGCATTATGGTCTTTCCGGTTCTGTAAAGTAAGAATTTAAAAGGATATTTTTAATCAGATGAATTTGGTTTTGTAGATGATTTTACAACAATTTTGGCAAAATGAACACAAATTTAATGCAATAAATCGAATTTTTGTTTTACCGTTACAATCAAACGTTTTACAGAAAGATTTTTTTCATGACTTTAAAGAGCTGTCTTAATAAATAGATAAATTAGATAGTTGAATCTGTATAATAATTTAGCATTCCAGGATTTTATTAGCATCCTATCATGAACTCAATTGCTCAAGGATTGTTTTTTCTGTCTTGCAGTTATAATATACAAGTATCTGATAGAGTCGAACAGACAGTAGAACAATAGCACAGTATTAACAACTGTTTTTCAAATTATGAGACAAAGCATCTCTATAGAAATAGATCAGATTTATCTTCTTACGATGTATTTTTATATTTATTGACAGATACAAATCGAAATCCAAAATTCATACTTACTCACATGGTTTATGGGTTTTCTTTATTGTTTATGAAGGTAGATCGTAATCAATAGTATAAAATAGAATCGAATATCAAGCATATTTGCAGTCGAAATCAGCAGTAGATAAAGTGCATCAATAGAATCAGTGTTAGATATCAAATGTAACTTGTATCCAAATATCCAAGCTCTTGCAAATAAGCAAATAGGCTAGTTTACAAAAATATAAAGCAAATCTTTTACAGAACTGCCATATATAGATAAGATTGTACTGATATACCAGTTGTAGCAAACTGATCTTCTTATACATATCATGGGTAGACATGACTGATATCTTTATAATATTCTTGAATTGTAGAAAATCAGAATTTGCAAGAATAAATAAAAACAAAAAATATAATAAAAAAATAACCTTTGGATAAAATCCACAAAAAAGACAAATAGTTTAAATTCTTTTAATTCTACTATCGCCGATACAAGTAAAAATAAAGTGCATCATGGACATTGGGGCAGAGTTGAAATTTCCATATTAGGACCAAAAGGATTATCAGAACATCTGAAAATCCCGCTTATCTTTCCAAATATAGGATAGTTATTGAAATGGTGACCTGTTTTTAAATCGTCCAAAGTAATTGTTATCGTTTGGCCTGCTGTTTTAATTTCTGCGGGAACGTCTTTCCAATTATCTTTTTTCAAATTTGCTCCAACATCCATA
>JAICXY010000159.1 GCA_025934495.1 Candidatus Nitrosocosmicus sp. | reverse complement strand
TGGCAAAGAGAAAGGTAATCAAACCAGTTATTTCCGATAGATTCAAGTTAAGTGAGGCTACAGAAGCCCTCACCCTATTAAAAGAAGGTAAGATTACAGGTAGAGGTGTTATAAACCTGTGACAATAAAAACTATTAATCCTTCAACAGGAGAGGTAATTCAAGAATATGAAAATATAACCAAGGATGAAATAATAAACAAAACAAAGAAAGCCAAAGAAGCATTTTATGAATGGAAAAAAGATTACAATAAACGAGTAGGATTACTTCATGATTTTGCTCAACAATTACAGAAAGACAAAGAGAATCTGGCTAGAACTGCTACTATGGAAATGGGCAAGGCCATAAAAGAAGCAAGATCCGAAGTAGAGAAATGTGCTTGGGCAATAGAATATTTTGCAGATAATGGACCGCTTTTCTCAACAGATGAAGTAATTAATGCAGATGCTCGTAAAACAGTGGTATCTTTCGAACCAATAGGGGTAATAGGAAGTGTAATGCCATGGAACTTTCCCTATTGGCAGGCCCTACGATTTGCAGCACCATCTCTTATGGTGGGAAATACAGCAGTGTTAAAGCCCGCTAGTGCTACAATGCAATGTGGAATACAAATAGAAAAGACTTTCAATAAAGCCGGGTTCCCGGATGGTATATTTCAAACATTGGTAGGGGATTCCAGTATTGTAGAATCCCTAATAGATTCTCAGTACGTTAATGCCATGACATTTACAGGAAGTGTTATTGCAGGTGCTAAAGTAGCCCAAAGAGCTACTGCAAAGATAAAAAAAACAGTTCTTGAATTAGGAGGAAGCGATCCATTCATAGTCTGTGAGGATGCGGATATTGAGAAAGCATCCTCAGGTGCAGTAAAGGGAAGATTTATCAATTGTGGGCAGAGCTGCATAGCATCAAAGCGCTTTATTGTTGTAAAGAAGATAGCAAATGAATTTATAGAAAAATTTGTAGAAAAAACTGAAAAACTTAGAGTAGGAGATCCATTAAAAGATGATACCGACATGGGACCTCTTGTAAATTCCAGCGGTTTGGAGAAACTAAACTCCCAGGTTAAGGATTCAATTAAAGAAGGTGCAGAGATTATTACAGGAGGCGAACAGATGGATGGAAAGGGTTATTTCTACAAGCCTACAGTTATCAAAAATGTTACAACGAAAATGACATTAGCACAGGAAGAGGTTTTTGGTCCTGTTGCTCCGATTATTTTAGCTGATGATGATGAAGAAGCTATTACGATTGCTAATGATACTGAATATGGTCTTGGAGCAAGCGTATGGACTCAAGACCTTGATAAGGCTGACAAATTCTCTAAAATGATTCAATCTGGAATAGTATCTGTAAATAATGTCGTAGTATCAGATCCAAGGGTCCCTTTTGGAGGAATAAAAAATAGCGGATTTGGACGAGAATTATCAAGATATGGAATGCTAGAATTTGTTAACATCAAAACAGTAAGATTCTACGATCAATTAGTTCACCAACATCATGTAGAATAGAAGTAGGATTAGGTGTTAAAAATAATGTCAAAAGTTAATATGGAAAATCAGCATAATATTCCACAACAATCGCCATCAACTTTAAATCCAAAGCATATAGTGATACTGGGTGGCGGATTTGCCGGAATTGGTGTTTTAAAGAAACTTCAAAAAGAATTCGATAACGATGCCAGTGTTGATATTACATTGGTAGATAAAGGTAATTTTCTTCTCTTTACTCCTATGCTTCCTGAAATAGTATCGGGCATGATTGAGACAAGGCATATTGTAACTCCGGTCAGATCATTTTGTAAAAAAGCCAAATTCTTTGAAGCTGATGTGGACTTGATAGATCTTAAAAACAGAGAAGTGAATCTAAAACATTCAATCGGTAAACAACCTAAATATCCCCAACAACAGCCACCTAAACAACAACAACAATCAGATTATTTGCATAAACATACCCTCAAATACGATTATCTTGTCCTAGCATTAGGAAGCGAGAACAATTTCTTTGGTAACTCGGATGTAGAAGAAAATGCATTTACTTTAAAAACAATAAATGATGGAATTGTTTTGAGAAACCATTTGATAAAAATCCTAGAGCAAGCAAACTTGGAGCAGGATAACCATGACCTTAGAAAAAGATTGCTAACTTTTGTAGTTGTTGGAGGAGGATTTAGTGGTGTGGAGACCGTTGGAGCTGTCAACGATTTTGTGCGTCAGACGATAACACAATACTATAAAAATATCTACATGTCCGATGTAAGGGTTATTCTTGTCAGTGCAACTGATCAAATTCTCGAACAAATTGACGAAGAACTAGGTAAATTTGCATTGGAAAAACTAAAAGAAAATGGAGTAGAATTTATAATGAATTCCAAAGTCAAGGGAGCTTCTAAAGACAAAGCAATATTGGATAATGATACTGAAATTCCATGCTACTCTTTAATTTGGACTGCAGGTGTAACTCAAAACAAATTAATTGCAGAACTTGAATGTGAACATGATAAAGGCCATAGAATTGTAACAAATGAATATTTAGAAGTGAAAAATTATGAAGACGTTGTATATGCACTTGGAGATTGTGCTTCTATACCTGATCCTCATACCGGGAAGTCATATCCTCCTACAGCACAACATGCTATAAGACAAGCCGATGTGGCAGCCAAGAACATAATTTTATCTATCAAGGCAAATAAGATGAAAAAAGGGATGGGCATAGTAGACGAAAATAATATGGTAAGAACGACGAAAAAAAAATTTGATTATAAAACAAAAGGAATGATGGCACAGATTGGAAAAAGAACAGGTGTTGCGATATTATTCGGTAAACTTAAACTACATGGATTTATAGCATGGTGGCTTTGGCGTTCTTATTATTTGGCTAATCTTCCAACTGTAAAAAAGAAATTAAAAGTTATGGGTGATTGGACTTTAGATTTGTTTTTTAAACCGGATGTAAGCCAAGTTCAATAGAGTTGTAATGGTATTTATAAAAATTGATAAAAAGAGGAGATTGAGATATTGGATCTAGAAACTGTCCTAGTACTTCAGGGAGGAGGTTCGTTAGGTGCTTATGAGTGTGGCGTTTACAAGAGTCTATATAAAAATGGTATAGAATTTGACATTCTAGCGGGATCATCAATTGGAGCAATAAATACATCGATAATTGCTGCTGCACACAATGGAGATAAAGATATACCCGCAGTTCTGGAGGACTTTTGGTTATCATTATCTGAGAATATTATGTATTCTGATCCTGTATTATCCTTACCTGGCATTTCTTCGGAAAAAATGAGAGCTATATTATTCTCATCTTATTCCTCCTTTTATGGTATTCCAAAAGCATTTATGCCAAAATGGTTTATGCCAAATTCCCCTGATTATCTTTTACCATATAAATGGACTTTTCTCTATGATAAAACTCCCCTTAAAAAGACTTTGATGCAATATATAGATTTTAAAAATCTTAAAAGAATAAATGTTAATAATACAGATAAAAATAACCACAATAAAAATGGAAATAATAAAAGGCAATCTAGGCTTATTATAACATCTACAGATATTCAGAAGGGAGAGCCTGTTATTTTTGATACGGCTTATATGGATATAGATGTAGATAATATTGTAGCCGGTGCTAGTTATCCTTTTTATGGAATAAGGTGGACTGAGAAAAATGGAAAGTATCTTTGGGATGGAAGTTTGCTTAGTAATACTCCTATAATGGAAGTAATAAAAGCATCTCCTCAGAAAAACAAAAAGTTCTATATTGTAGATGTATTTCCTCGTTCCCAAGAAAAGATTCCGGAGAATATGTTTGAAGTATGGCATAGATCGAGAGATATTATATTTATGGATAAAACAGATCAGAACATTGAAATGTTAAAGGTAACCGAAAAATGCATAAATCTTTTAAAGAAAATGCATGACATTATCAATTCAAATGATGTAAAGATAGATCAAAAGACAAAAGAGAAACTCCAAAAACTCGATGAGGACTATAATCCAATAATTGAAAAACATGGTGCAGCTATAACTGATGTATTGCGGATAGGAAGAAAGGAGAAGGATCTACACTATTTACTTGAAGATGCCGATTTTTCAAAATACCGGATAAAAAAACTAATATCACAAGGCGAAAAAGATGCTGAACATGTTATTGCAATGAACAAAGAAGGGAATCAAGATACCTAAATGTGAATCCAATATCTATATTTATTTATATAAATAAAAATTAGTGGGTATTATGGTCTTCAATGACTTTCCATTTTGGTTGCGGTTTGCTCATTTTATAAATTTAATTTTTATTGTAATGTTAATTCGCAGTGGTATAGAGATACTTAGTGCTCTTCCAAAACTTTACTGGCATGATAATGCTATACCGGGTAAAGAATGGATAAGATTTACCAAGAAAAAATTTTTACCGGATTTTAAGAAAAGAGTTTGGATTTCACTAGAGGAGGAAGAATCATTTCCTTCATGGTTATCTTTACCAGGACATAAAAACCTTGGAATGGGACGTCACTGGCACTTTTTCTCGATTATTTTCTGGATACTGAATGGTGCAATATATTATATTCTGCTTTTTACAAGCAACGAATGGCAAAGGCTTGTTCCAACTTCTTGGTCTATTTTTCCACAGGCTTTCCATACAATGATGCAATATGCAAATTTTAACTTTACAGTTCATGGTAATCCATACGATCCTATTCAACAGTTAGCATACTTTGGTGTGATATTCATACTTGGACCATTTATGATTGCAACAGGTGCTGCGATGTCTCCAGCAATAGGTGCTCGATTCCCATGGTATCCAAAGATTTTTAGAGGACGACAAGTTGCAAGAAGCCTTCATTTTCTAGGCATGGTTGGTTTCGTTCTCTTCATCATTATCCATATATCTATGGTCATGTTAACAAATTTTCCAGAAAATATGGGTAATATCTTCTTGGGTAAGGCAACTAGCCTTGGTATCGCGATAGGGATATTTGCCCTTTTTGTTCTTGTTGTTTTAGCAATTCAGGTTTGGGCCACAGGTATTTCTCTTAGAAATCCAAGGTTTGTCCAACATAAACTTGGTTATGTTATAGAGCCATTAAGGCGTATATTATTTCGTAAAGCTATATCAAAACAACAATTTTTAAAATCAGATATTACGCCTTTTTTCAGAGCTAATGGATATCCACCAGAAACAAAAGAATACAAAGACCTACTAGAAAATAAATTTATTAATTGGAAAATGAAAGTTCATGGTTTGGTTGAAAATCCGTTTGAACTTTCGCTTGCAGATTTACATGCAATAAAAAAAGAAATACAAATTACAGAGCACTCTTGTATTCAGGGATGGACTGCCATAGGCGAATGGGGAGGCATATCAATGAACTATATAATTTCAAGGTGCAAACCACTCGCCAACGCTAGATATGTTGTATTTTACTCCTACCAATATACTGAAGGAGAACAGTTCTATGAAGCAATACATATTGAACTTGCAAAACATCACCAAACCATTCTTGCCTATGAAATGAATGGCGAACCGTTGGATGTTCCTCATGGTGCTCCTATGAGACTTAGAATAGAAACTCAACTTGGATTTAAGATGGTGAAATGGATAAAATCTATCGAATTTGTATCAAGTTATCAAAATATAGGTAAGGGACAGGGCGGTCATCGTGAAGATAACATGTATTATGATATGGGGGCAGGAATTTAAGATTTAATATATTTAAGAAAATACTTTTTTTTGATAAATGTTTTTTTGTTATTAATACTCAATGATTCACATATCAAAATAAACAATCATCTTTTTTAATTCATAATTTTTTTAAATTTATCAATTAGATAAATGGCCTATTTAAATATAAAGAAGTAAATCATTAGATAATAACTTGACATTAGAAGATGATGCAATAAACCTTCATCGAATTTTAAAGGGCAAGATTGAAATTCATAATAAAGTATCTTTATCCAATTCCAAGTCTAATGACGAAAATAAAGAAGGAGT
>JAICXY010000019.1 GCA_025934495.1 Candidatus Nitrosocosmicus sp. | reverse complement strand
TATAGAGCCAAGATTATCCTGCTCAAAAATGATGGATATACTGTACCAGAAATAAGACGAGCAACCAACCATCATGATCGCAACATAAGAAAATGGATGCATCGTTTTAATGAGAAAGGATTGGATGGAATAGTCTCAAAAATACACGAGCACAAACAAACCAATCAAAATAACCAACAATGACATAGAAAAAAGGATTGTTGAAATAGTAACTAGTAATCCAAGAACTGATTATTTATGGACTATCATTTTCAACATGGTCATTGCGTGTATTGGCGGGATTCATTACCAAAGAGATAAACCTAGTTGAAAGTATAAGCCATACTCAAATTAGAAATATCATTCTAAAGCACGGTATCAAATGGTAATTCTAAAATAACTTTGGGAACCAGCCTGGACCCTGAATACCATTTGAAAAAAAGAGAATCGAAGAATTAAGATATAATCTGCCTGCTAACTCTATCCTGGTTTATGAGGATGAAAAGGGACCAATAGTAGCAAAAACATATGGTGGAACCTCATGGTCCTTAATTCAATCTGAAATATCCAAAGCTCAAAAGATAAGAGGAATTTTGAATGTATTTGGTGTATATGATTATACAAATAACCAAATGTTTACTCATGGTTACAGAAAGAAAACAGGAAAACAGTTTTTGGATTTTATAAAAAGAGTGGACCAAAAATATGATTCCAATGTAAAGCAGATATTTTTGATAGTTGATAATGTATCGATATACAAATCTAACAAGGTAAAAGAAACTCTAGCCAGGTATCACCCAAGAATACATCTTGTATTCCTTCCAACTAGATCTCCTGAATTAAACCTAATTGAAGTCAGATGGTTATTGATGCATGGACAAACCATAAACAATTCCACATTTGAAAATGAACAAGATATCGGTAAAGCCGTATCTGGTTGGACTATAAATTATAATAAAAAACATGTAGACAAAACGAGTATAATTATTTTACATGAAGAAGGCATCCATAAGTTTACGTAACTGTTAACAGAGCCGAATGAATATGTATATAGTATAAATAATTAATAATTTCAATTAATTTATTGATTTTTTTAATAATTTAGTAAAAGAAAAAATCATCTTTATCAATCTTTCATCTATATAGGAATACTATATTAATTCTTATGTGACAATGATAACTAAAACTTTATTATTTCTGGTTTTAGTGTTAATAACAACTACAATAACAAATAGTTATTTTACTAGCCACTATAGTCCAATTTTTGCTCAAAAACAACAAAATCAACCTGTTGCACCAAATAATAATACACAAAATGGATCAAATAATTCAAACCAACAACTGCCAAATGATGTACAGCAAGCTCCCACCCAAACATCAGAACAAGATAATTACAATTCTGCAGTAACAAAAATATTAAATCAAATGAATGCGCCACTAAACAAAACATTACCGCAGTCTATAACCACTTCTTTAGGAACCGAACCTGAAAATAAAGACAATTGGATAATGGCCAATCATGATATATATAATACAAGAAGTAGTAACCAAACAATAATAGGTAAAGATAATGTTGCCAACTTACAGGTAAAATGGGTATTCAGCGATAGTGCAGGTATTGAATAACCTGCCCTAATAATTGGCGATAGAGTGTATGTTCAAGACAACAAAGCAATAGTATTTGCATTTGATGCAAAAACAGGATTGAATCTATGGAAAACAAAGATAGATAATGGTGGAGGCGGGATGCATGGATTAACCTATGATAAAGGAATCATATTTGCAGATACTGGCTCGGCGGCTACTGTCGCGGCAATAAATGCGACAGATGGCAAAATTATCTGGAAATCTCAAAAACTAGGTCCCTTAAGCATCGGCTATGGAGTGAATTCCCCACCAATAGTATGGAAAGATTATGTTGTTGTTGGCTCGGCAGGAGGAGACAACCCCCCTAATACAGGTGAGGTGCAGGGAAACATAACTGCAATAAGTAGAACTGATGGTCATCTTTTATGGAATTTCAAAACTACTTTTGGTAATTGGGTTGGACCTGGAAAATCACCACCTAATGGAGGAGCTACAACATGGTCAGGAGGCTCTTTCGATCCTGCTACCGGACTTCTATACATACCAACAGGAAATGCCACACCTGATTTTAATGCAACAACAAGACAAGGGGAACAACTTTATGCTAATCATATGCTTGCAATCAACATTACAAATGGAAAGTTGGTATGGGCTACTCCCTTCATTGCACAGGGCACAGTGCTTAAAAATGTAAAAATACCCGATACTTTTGATCATGATGCCTCATGGGGGAGCACCATAAGTATTGTTAAATTTGATAACGGGATAAATAAGAAAATTGTAGTAGGTTCAGATAAAAGAGGCGATGCAATAGCAATGGATGCATTAACCGGCAAACCAATTTGGTGGATAACCCTTGGCACCATATTTGGAACTAATGTAGATCCTCAAAGAAATGGCAGTGGCCTAGTAATGCCTGGAGCAAGTGGCGGTGTACAAGCATACCATGCCGTTGATAATAACAATACATTGTATTTTGCAACAACAAGTACCGCTCAGAATTTCTTTTTGAGAGGCGAAAATGCATTTGCAGAACCTGTAATGAACGCAACTAAAAGTGGTATTGGAAATGGCACTATAACCGCAGTTGATGCAAAAACAGGGCAGATAAAATGGCAAACACCTATAGAATTTCCGACCAGAGTTTCCCCTCTTGTAACCAATGGTGTAGTAATTTCAGGTTATATCACATCAGCAGGAAAGCCTTATACTGCCAACTCATTTGGTCTTCCAATAGATAGCCCGCTTGCTCAAACTGGAATAGTCATGGCACTTGATAAAGATACAGGGAGAATTCTATGGACATTTAATGTAGGAACAGCAGTAGGAATTGGTGGCCCATCCGTAGGAAATGGAATGTTATTTGTAACAACAGGAGTATCAGGTGGACCAATAGGATCGTTATATGCTTTTGGATTGCCTAAATGAGAACAAATGGCTTAAATGACTCGAATCAAACTAAACCTTTTTTTATTTTTTATAAAAAATTAATTTAAAAAAGTAAGAGTCAACCTCTTATTGAAATATTTGCCTGATAACATAAATAATTATTGCATGCTTAACTCCAATATTTTTTAAAAATTATTTGCGTCTAACAAATAATATTGATATAATATCTTGCAGTTATAGATGAGCATGACTATCCAATCTCTTACTGATGAATCGGTAGATGTAGTAGTTCAACGGGCAACTCATATCCTTTCAGACATAGACCATCGCCTTCCAAGTTTGGGGAAAGTATACCGAGATCTTCACCGTAATCCAGAACTTTCTATGCAAGAGCATAAAACTGCAGGCATAGTTGCACAACATCTTCGTGACTCTGGTTATGAGGTAACGGAGGGAGTTGGAAAGACGGGTGTTGTCGGACTGCTACGCAACGGAGAAGGTCCTGTTATAATGCTCCGCAGTGACATGGATGCACTTCCCATTAAGGAGAGTACCGGCCTTGATTATGCAAGTGAAGTATTTGAAACTATAAAAGATGGAAGCAAAGTCCCGGTCATGCATGCATGTGGCCATGATATGCATATTGCGTGTTTAATTGCTACAGCAGAGATTCTGGCCAACAAATCTGAGGAATGGCAGGGAACCGCTTTTATCTGCGCACAACCTGCTGAGGAAACAGGACAAGGGGCTGAGGCAATGTTGAACGACGGATTATTCAAGCGATTCCCGCGGCCGGACTTGTGTCTTGGACAGCACGTTATGCCACTAGCCGCTGGAACGGTTGGCCATAACGCCGGTGTAATTATGTCCGCTTCAGTCAATGTAGACGTTAGACTTTTTGGCAAGGGTGGACATGGTTCTGTACCACAGGTGGCTATAGACCCAGTAATTATGGCCTCTTCACTAATTATGAATCTACAGACCATACGTTCTCGCGAGCTGGCAGGTGACGTGCCTGCCGTGATCACAATAGGATTTGTTAATGCTGGCCTGAAACATAACGTCATTCCTGATGAAGCTCACATTGGTATAAACATACGCACTCAAAGTACTAATGTACAAGAGCAAATTATTAGTGCTATTCGTCGTATGGCAGAAGCCGAAGCGCATGCATTTCGTGCGCCTAAAATGCCCGATATCACAACATCAAGTAAATTTCCGATTACTAGTAACAGTGAGCCGATAGACCAACGTATACGTGCTGTTCATAAGTCACTTCTTGGATCTGATAACATAATAGAAGTGCCAACGATGATGGGCAGTGAGGACTTTTCTCAATATGGTCTTCCTGGCCGCCATCACTACGGCGGAGAACCTGTTCCTTACTGCTTTTGGTTGTTTGGTGGCATCTCTCGAGAGCACTATAATGATGCCCCAGGTAATAGTCTGATGGCTAAGCTGCCATATCTTCCTTCCAATCATCAGCCCAATTTCGCACCAGATCCAGAACCAACACTTCGTGTAGGAGTATATGCCCTCACTTCCGCAGCACTAGCATACCTACCATCTGTTGGTTTAGTCGATAAAACTGCTTAAAGACCATCACACTTTATGTGACGACTCTATCTAGTCATTACCATAATTTTTGTAAAATACAGAGTATAAAGGTATACAGCCAAAGGAATATCTCAAAATTATAATGTGTTCTCTAAGATCAATTGATTAAATAATACTATTGCCTATATAATTAGGCACATATATCTTAAGTATTATAAAGTGGGATATAGATTTAAAAACCCAAATAGCAAATACAAATCAGGTGTACAGTCAAATCAAGTCTTAACACGAGGCAGATTCCATCCATACCTTATTGCAAGCAATCTAATTACTGTTGTATATACTACTGCAAAAATAGCAGCAATACATAAATCAACAATTAACAACAATACATAAAAAATTATGACACCTGAGAAACTTGCTGTTACATATATCTCTTTGATAAATACTAGAGGAATTTGATTTACAAATACATCACGTAAAATACCACCGCCTATAGCAGTCAATATTCCTGCAAATGACATGATTAAAAAGTTATGACCAAATAAATTGTAACCAACAGTAGCACCTATCACCGTAAAAATACCAAGACCAGTAGCATCAAATTTTATGAAAAGATTCCAATATCTTTTCAATCGAGGATAATCAAATGTTCGGAGAAAAGAAAAGTTTAACTCAAGTTGTTGTAGTCGAACTAGATATTAATGCTCTTACTGTTATCAAATATTATGAGGATTATTTAACATTGAAAAGGATGAATATCTTGGTTGAAATATATCGAGAAATTCTACAAAAGCATAACAGGAATCTTTTCTATCATCTTTTCAGAAAGTTAAAAGAAGAAGGCTTGGATAAGGAGGATATTACCGAGTTATTACAAAATAAAAATATTTTAAAAAGATCTAAGAAGACATAAACATTTTATCACAAATGCATATCTGAATTAAAATCAACAAAATAGCACTTGAACAAGAAATTAACTATCTTCAAGAAAAAAAGAGATATTTATGATGATACAAGACTAATTGGAATCGTTCATTTTTTATGTCTAAAGATAGACAATTGTATCCATTAATAGAAAATACATTATGGTTTTGCTTCATATATAATGTTAAACGGTGTTTGTGTTGCACGTCTGAACTTTGTAAAGCCTGCCTTTTCTGCAATCTCTTTTGTTTTTTTCTCACCTGCTTGAGCACCAAGTGCAATCCCGTTATCAGCCAAAGCATTTGGAACACATAAGACAGATGAAGCCGAATAATAGATTTTGCCAACAAGATTAAGATTATCTTCAATGTTATCATTGGCCATTGGTTCTACAATCATGCATACACAATTATCATTTTTCAATGCTTGTTTTGTAAACTTTAATGCACCTACAGGATCGGCCATATCATGGAGGCAGTCAAAGAATGTAACAAGATCAAAATCATTTCCAATTGATTCATTGGCTGATACAACGGAAAATTCAACTCTGTCAGCAACCCCTTCTTTTTGCGCAAGGTTTCTTGCGGCCTCAATAGATTCAGTATGATTATCAAAACCATAGAACCTTGAATTTGGATATTCTTTTGCCATTATTACAGTAGAAACTCCATAACCACAACCAATATCAGCAACCTTAGCTCCTTGCTTTAGTTTTTCCTGCATCCCGTCAAGAGATGGAATCCAAGATGGAACAAGATTGCTCATATAATTGGGCTTGAAAAACTTGGCAGTTCCTTCAAAAAGGTCATGATGATGCTCACCCCAACGAAGGCCTTTTCCAGTTTTGAATATGTCAACTAACTTATCCTCATCTTTAAATATTGAACTAACAATGTGGTAAGCACCAAGCATATAGGTAGGACTATCTTCATTAGCTAAAACCATTGCATTTTCTGGAGAAAGAAAGAACTTTTTATCTGCCTGGTTATAGGTGATATATCCTGCAGCCGCTTGACTTGCAAGCCATTCACGGATATATCGCTCTGCAGTATTTGTTTGGGAAGCTAACTCCTCAGAGGTAATTGGTCTTCCTGATTTAGCCATTGCTTTGTACAAACCAAGTCTGTCTCCAAGCAAAATCGTTATTGCTCCAAGACTGCTTGCCATATCTCCAACAGCTTTCATCATAAATTCCTCAACCTTTGATTGATCTATGGTATTTGGAGAAGTAGAAGATGGTGTTGATTTAGGTGATTGGTAAGCTTCAGGTATTGAATTCATGTATTATATAGTGCAAAAGCAAATATTAAGATTTAGAAAAGATTATATAGGGTAGTTAATTTTCAATTATCTCTTATTTTTAATCCTGCTTTAATTTTGTATGTATACTCGGAATTATTAGCAGTACTCCATAAAAAAAGACCGATCATCTTTATCAGATAATGCTTCGTCAAATTCTTTTAACAACATCATTGTCTTCTAACTTGTCTATGAATGCTTCTACCAATGGCTTGTTTGGGTATTCTTGAACCTCTTTTCTTACTTTGATTTCTTATTACCATGCTCTTTTGAATATTGTTTGATTTCCTTTTGAAAATTGAATTATTATAGTCTTAAGCAATTGAAGTGTCAAAAAAACAGCAAATCTAACTAGTATATAGATTTCAACGGTAAAAACCAGTTTTATTCTTATCTATATTGAGCGCAATGCCAAGTATGATGGTTCAGATGACAATCTATGAATGACATTGTCTCCAAGACCTAAAATATCACAGAAATAAGTGAATCGTATATTTTAATATCTTTTTAAGATGGTTATTTTTGTATACAATTGTAGACAAACTCCCGAATAATTTCCATTAATGTATCTATACATGGGATCAATATTTAACGATAATATTGAAAGACGTTGAGATATATCATAATATTAATGCAAATTAAATAGAAAACGATTGTTTGATATACTTTAATCGAGTTTAAAGGTTATATCATATGTATTAACTTAGCCATTAAACCAAAAAATGTCAAAAATCAATGAGTTTGTAAGAATTATACTTAAATAGGAAATTCCAGAAAGCAAAAGCAGAAAGAGTACTTTGTAATATTATCCAAGTTTAAAATCAATATTATAATTTTTTGGGTTTTAAATAGATTTTTATACCTCTATATACCAATATTTAAATAGTTTATTGCCCAAGTAATATCAAAGTCTACATAATTTCAACAACATCTCCTTCTTTAGATAATACAACAACAAGCACTATCAGTAGCAGCAGCAATATTCAAAGTACTGCTGGTAGTAGTGGTTCTTTATATGATACAAATATTCAAATAAACCAAAACAATCAACACCAACAAGATTTTGCAGATTCTATAAACAGATCAATTGAAGAGTCTCGAAGTCAAATTCCTCAATACACCTCCATAGTAAATAGCTACCCGGAACAAACACTCCAAACAGCAAGAGAGATATCAGAGAACTATATTTAATCTCAAAAATCAATTATCAACTCAATCCAGTATGCATGGAGGCCTTTGTCACAGAATTTTAATACAACTATTAATAACTGGACATCATCAGAGACAGCAGCAAATGCATACAGCAGATTTGTAAGCACAGTTGCAGACAATACTGTTACTGCATTAAGAAATACAAACAACTTCATATTCTCAAGCTTGGATGCATGGAGATCAACATTGCAACAAGCAAGAGACAACTCAAAGCAGATATTTCATCTTAACACAAAGACAGCAAAAACCTTTGAACAAAATGCAAGAGAGTTAACAAGAGCAGCTCAGCATGCAGTATCACGATACGGAGGCAATACAAACACATCCTTTACCGCTACTACCCCTGCTGGTTCAGCATCATCAACAACTTCAACATTAAAATTGATTGATATTGGTTTTCTACCACTCTTTTGCTTACACCTTATTATTAGTAGAATCCATTTAAAAGCTCATTTATCGAAACGGGCCCGGAGGGCTTAGGTTCTGGCATGTATATGGGAACTGTTAACTTTTATTATAATTTTCATTTTTTCGTTCGAACTTAATATTCATATTTGCCATGTGACCATCTATCCTAACTTTTAACTTTGGTTAGCCTTGATGATAGCAATTGCTCTTTTATTGGTAGTTGTATGATATGTTGATAATAACCAATCGAACTTGATTCCTTCCTGTTATTGAAATAAATATCTTGCACAAAAGATGGAAACTTTACTTGCGATGGTGACTTGGTATTTATTCGATGGTTTTAAACCTTGATTTTGGATTTAAATTTGAACCTCGATTTACAGAATATATATTTTTAATGGATTGTAAAAAGTATTAAATATTTTCAGAATTAAAGAATGAGGTTATTACCCTATGAGCATTTGTTAATTCTTTTAATCGTCAGCTGCTAGCCAGTATTTATTGGGTTAAATCGGCCATCAGAATATCGACCTACCGAAAGACCTCAATTCTAGAAATCCTTATGATAATCCTTGTATCGGAAAGCCTCATGAAGCTGATGTTCATGAACACTTTGGTGTGTCCCAGTGCACAATGATGTAATTAATTTCCAATTATTGGATCATTTTTTCTAATTGTTATTGTATGTTTCTCGATGAGGTTGTAATTAGGTAGAGGTTAAAGCTTAATTTAAAATCGTTGATAGATAATAATCATTAATTCTATTAATAGTGCTATTGATGATAATTCTATGAATAGAATATCAAAGTATTATATCCACTTCATACTTTAAACGATTAGTGGCAATGATTTAACCTCTGATTGCTATGCTGATGAGAGGAGTAGTATCGAATTAAACCGAGTAAAATTTCGATATGTTCTATCCCAAGATCTGTTACTTTCAAGTTTGATAGCAACTCATAACCAATATATTCTGAAAGTGTTCTCTGCTATTTATAGAGTTCATAAAGGAAATAATCTATCTTGAAACTAGAGTTTTTTTCTAGTCATTTACGTATTGTCAAGTTGTGTTTATAAGCAAATCGTAAATTTTTTCACAAACAAAATAATTGGCATAGGTTATTTGATGATTATTATTTAAAAAATTCATATACTAGCATGCAAAGTGCGGTAATTTGACCCGTGATCCTTTCACTTTATGCTGATGAAATTTCTATGAATCAATAAAAATTAAAAATTTTATTTGATAATGGACTTTTTGTATATATTAATATGGCGTTGGAACGATCTTTGGTTCTACAAAGAATTGTATAATACATACATATAGAGAGAAATTACATATTTGAATGAATAGCTATTCATTAAAAGCTTTAACCTGATTGAGAAAAATTGTGTGTTTATATTGATATAGTTTTGTTTGTTTGTTTGTTATAATATATTATACCCGTTTTTCAATAGGAAAAAAGGTGTGATTAGATTTTTTTATTGCTTTGTTGTGTAAAAGAGGATGTTGTAGTAGCAGTATTGTTATTGTTATTGTTGTGGTTAGCATCATTAACATTTGAATTTGCATCTTTTACTGCTGAATTTATCTCTCGTGAATTGTGTTCAAATGTTTTTGCTGCATTAACGTTTTGATTGAATATGTGTTTTGAGTTATCTTTTGCTTGTTGTAATCCTGATTTCCATGAATCCAAGGTTGAGAATATCATGTTGTTTGCAACTCTCATTGCTGATACTGCATTATCTGCAAAATTGCTAACACATCTGCTATATGATTTTACCATAGAATCTGGTGATGCAAACATGCTAACCATTCCATTGTAGCTTTCATTGTATGGTTTCCATGCTGATTGAAGAGAATTGATTATTGATTTTTGAGATTCGATAAACTGTTCTGAAATCTCTTTTGCAGTTTGAAGTGATTGTTCTTGATAGCTATTTACAATAGTATTATAACGAGGAATCTGGTTTTTTGATTCATCTATTGATCTTTTAATATTATGTTTAGTTTCATCAAGTGATCTGTTGACTGATTCTTTGAAATCATTGCTATTATTTTGATTATGGGTATTGGTATTGTAGGAATATTCTGTATTACTTGTAGTATTATTATCTTGAGATTCAATTTTCTTTGACATCACTATCTATTAGTTAACATAGTATATAAATACTGGTATCAAATGGTTTTTAATGTCGATTATTGACTTAAATATATAAAAATAAAACTATAATTAGAATAATTATTACTACAATTAAGGCTTTGTATTATTTTCTTTTCATAATGCATTGCAATTATTGCTTAAAATCATAAGTAAATGTTACTTTAAATATCAAAAAGATATACAGGCTTATGGACTCGGATTTTGAATTATCTAATGGATTGTTAATGTCTATATTAATAGAACCGCAAATTCAGTTTGATGGATTGAAGCATAAATAATAGCAATATACATTAAGTTCTAGGATTAATATGTGATGACATCAACATCATGATGATTCATAACCATTGAATTAAAAAATATATGATTGTTCTGCTTCATCAAATTGCAGTAAATTTGCGTCTTTTCTTTACATGCATTATAAATTCAAAATCCAGTATTGATATTATATGGGAAATTAATTCCAGTTTTGTGTCTCGCGTGTTTTCTCAGTATTATCAATTGAATTATGTAGATGATAATAATAACAACAAATAATTAATCGGATTTAATTTTTTATTCCCTATACATCAATAGGACTTTTGGAAGATAATGCCGGTAGTAAAATAATTTTCAAATAGTATGATTAAAACTACTATGAGAGAAAGCAGATAATAATGAATATAAAGGTAATCTTGTATTCTTTATTCTTTTTCTTTATTGCAGGTTTATGTGAAATAGGTGGAGGTTATCTGGTATGGTTGTGGTTAAGAGAAAGCTACAGTTGGATTGCTGGTGCATTTAGTGGACTTGTACTCTTTTTATATGGAATTATCCCAACCTTTCAGCCGTCTAATTTTGGCAGAGTATATGCAGCATATGGTGGAATATTTGTGGTGATGGCAATATAATGGGTTTATTGATTGATAAAAATAGAGCATACTATTTGCAGATTGAAAAAGTATAGGATAATGAATGAAGTATTTAGAAACAGGCTCAGGAAATACAATAGAGTATCAGATGTAGTAGCAGGACTGATAAATTACAGAATAATGAATCAATATCATTAAAAAGATATAAAATCATATTATAAAATGTAGATTGTTTCTAATTATGCAAGAGATCATTGATTTGTAAATTTTAATGTTTTATTTGATTTATTGTTCTTGGTATCGTATTTACTCATTACTTTTTCTTTTTATATCGGTCCTCTCCTTTATTATTGGCGTTGTTTGTTCCTCCATGCCTCATTTTCCATATCTATTGGAGATATTCGAAGATGTTTTGTAGCGGCATTAACATCATCTATGAATGTATAATTATTGTTAGTAGTTGAACTACTTTTTATTATCTTTAAGACCAAAGAATCCTTATTCAGTACAGATATGATCTAAGGACAACTCGTTATGCGACAGAGTATTGTATCTAGCAACACTGGTAATGATCCTGAGGCAATCAAGAAAAAGAGTGATGGAATATCATGTATTTTGGTCAGTCCTCCGCTTACCTTCTCATTTACCGTTTCGATTAATTTGCGTACATCAAAAGGTTTTCTTAAAATATCTGCAGGTTTTAGCTCTGGATATATGGTAGTTAGCTCATAACTAACATCCAGTTCAGTCATAAAAATTATACTTATAGAAGGTTCCAACATCTTTAACATTCGATATAGATTTATTCCATTGATGTCTGGCATCCTAATATCAATTATTGCTAGTCGATAATGCGATAAATTTTCCTTCATTTCCAAAACATGAATTAATGCCTTTCTTGGATCCGAAAATGTTTTAATGTTTCTATATCCTTCAGACTTTAACGTTGAGCCTATTGCTGATAGTATATAATTCTCATCATCAATCAAAAGAATAGGCATAGAGCAAAGAGTATCTTGGTCGTCATCATCATGATGATGTTGGTCATGTTTATATAATTTGTACTTTTTCTCTATATCCTTGTCTGCTTCTGTTATATTGTATTTTTTTATTCTACGCTTAACCTTATCTTTCACAAGCATCCATGTAGTCGTATTATTTTCTTCTTCTTCTACCATTGATGTTTCTTTCACTTGATCTTCTTTTTTAATTTGGAAATACAATACATTTTTATCATATACATCTTGATAAACTATTATTTGGTCATTGGGATTTAAGGAGAGTTCCTTTTTAACTCTTTTTGTTAGAGTTAAACGAGAATTTTTATCTATTTTTAATATACTTATTGGAGCCAATCTGTTGTTATGAAGCGAAATCTCTGAAAAAGGTGTTGAAGAAGAAGAAGATAAAATAGATTGAAGTGAATAATTTAATGTAGATAAAAAATGGCTATCTATTATAGAATCTTTATTCTTTTTTCCATTAAAATGCAAATAACTATTATAAGATGGTAACCTGTTTATATCTTTTATAGGCTAATTATTTCAACCATTTTTACCATAACCTTAAAATTTTACTGTAGATGTATACCATTTTGATGCCGAATTTATTAATTATATATTGTTTTATCAATATATTGAAATTATTTCATAATTTATTATAATCCATCAACTTTATTATGATAATTACTTATATTTTTGAAAATTAATAAATACAAGTAATGAGAAAACTCGATAACAAAAAATTAGTTATAGCTAGTATTGCAATAGTTGCACTATTTGCATTTGCAATGAGTCCTATTTTGAATGCTAGCCCTGCATTAGCAACTGAAGACGGACACGGTCATCACCACGGTCATCACCACGGTCATCACCACGGTCATCACCACGGTCATCACCACGGTCATCACCACGGTCATCATGATTGAGCCAGGAAAGATTGGACTATCCACAAGTCTAATATAAACAACTTTTTTTTATAAAAATTTGATTGTCATCGATTTCGCATATAGATATTATCTATATCCAGAGAAATAGTAACAAAGGCCATACTCGTGTTATAAGTCTCTTGATTGTGTTTATCTTCGTGGTGGTGGAATAATATAAGCAAGAAACAAAAGCATGTGGGGTTAAGTGTTTTGTTCGGGTTATGCCCTTGTTGCCTCTCAATTGGATTAATTCTAATACTCATTTAAAAACATATCAATTTTAATTCATAAAAAAAAGACAATGCTTTTCCTGATTTCCACATTTATTCAATATACTGTTTAACTGCTTTATTACATGATTCTGTAATCTTTGATTTATGATGGATTTTCTAAATAGATATCATCTTGTTATACAATGATGCTTTCAACATCATTTTTTTGTATAATTTTCCCCAGTCTAACCGAATATATATTCTCTATTAAACATTCTCTTTATAAAAGAAAACACGGTTTCTATAATCCATCTGTATCCATAGATTACAATGCTATCCTTCCATTTTTACAAATCATTTCTTTGGGATATAACGTACATGTTCCTAGGGATGTGGTTGTTGGTTTTCAGTTTTATCCTCACATTCCTTCTTATTTTTATACATGCCAGGGCTCCGTTGTCTAATAGACGTCTAAAAATATCATTACCATAATAGGCACCATCAGCAAATAATTTGCCTATAAAACACTGATAATTATCGGTAGAAAAAACAAGTTGATAAATGTTGAAGATTCATCTACAATTCTATTGATGGCATTATTAAGAGCATCGCTTAACTGAATTATTTCTTTGGAAATCAGATCATGCAATTTTCAATTTTCCATATTTTCTTTTTTTCCATATTTTCTTTTTTTCTTAATATAGTACAAAAATATATTATTGCTATTATTATCTCTATGATTATTGCAATACCTCAAATTAGAACAGGATGATTTTCAATGATATCTGATGATGAAGATATTGAATTTGGATGGATATAAAAATAGGGTAAAGTATTGATAATTGAAATTATAGATATCAGAAATATGATTATTGCAAAATATTTATAATAACTACCATTCAAACGGTTATGGTAGTTATATAGATCGATATAAATTAACTCTACCAAACAGGTTTTTTTACTCCTTGCATAATACTTCCAGCAGCATTAGAAAGGTCTTTGCTTGTCCGATTTTGCAAAGTAGTACCTGTCCTTTAAGTCCCATTACCAGCAGCTGTATTTGTTTTATTCATTGCAGTAGTACCTATCCACTCTTTTGTTTGATTGAATTTATTGCTAGCATTTTAAGCAAATATATTTGTCGTTGCGGTGGTAGTGTGGTGTGCTTACTGTAAAAAGTGCTAATGCTATTAATAATGAGAATATTATTTTGCTATCCATCATTTAGAATCTTTAATAATTGATTTTAACCTTTTGAATATAAAATAACTAATTTATTTCATTATCATTCTTGTTTCTTTGTATTTTAGGATACACGTAAGTAAGATGGCTATTGCTGCTTCTATTATTAAAGTTATTATTCCATTAGGGTCTAATTCATTTTCGGGCGTTCCCTCAGGAGAAAATGGTGGAGTGACTAGCCGTGCAAGTATAAATATAATAAACATTATTACATTTCCTATTATACCAATATAATACAAAACCATAGAAATATTGGGCCTTTTTACAAATCCTATTATTATACCATAAACTACCTGGACAACCCCCGAAATTAGAAAGAAGATACCCCACCAAAATGATGCCTGTATGTGTTCATGTATTAATAAAATATGAATTGTACCAGCTGCCATGGATAATATTGCTATAGATATAATAACTTTTCTTCTTTGAGTTTCAATACCACTTGAATTACTTGTTTTAAAAGATAAAAGTGCAGACATCATGCCTAAAGAAAATATGCCTATCCAATTAGTCATAGAAGGAATGAATTTCCATATACCTGTTGCTGTTTGTCCCATCGACATCATCTGGCTTGTTGTATTTTTGCCTTGAGCAAAGATAACCGAATTATTGTTGCCATCTGCTAGTGTATTCGCCATAAGAAATAACGAGAAAAAAATAACAATAAATACAATAGTTCGTTTTTCCATTATATACAAAAAGCACAATTATTCTTTTATATTTTGTTGTATAACCTTGAAATTCGTTATCTAGTAATTAATGTATATAATATGCAAAGGCACATTATATAATATAGACTCTATAATGTTTGTATAAGCATGTTGATAATGATTAATGTAAAGCATTTTTAGTTTCTTTAACTATGTATTTTTTATAATAGCCAATACAAATAAAATAATACTGCATTAGTTTAGTTTGCAAAAATAATGGAAATAAGGATTAGATTTCATCACCATCTTCTTCTGATGTTGTTAATCCTGATGATATCTTTTCCATAAATGCTTCCTCTAAAGACTTGTTAGGACATTCTTTGGTTTCTTTTCTTATCCTTATCTTTTTTTTATTCTGATGGTACTCTTTTGAATAGATTCGAAATAACTTTAATCCATCTTCCCATGTCATTTCAAATCTTTCTCCTGTGTATTCAGTAAGAGAATCCTGGCCAAAATGCCACATGGTAACAATCCACGTCATGTGATTGGGTATTGGAGTTTTAGGGATAAGAGAGGAAGATAGTTTTCTGCTCCTTATGTTCGCCTTAACATATTCATCAACAACTCTTTGAAGTCTTTCTTCTACTCTTGTTAATCCGCTTGTTATCTAAGTTCCAGGGTTAATATGGGATGTCATCAATACCATGATGATTCATAACCATTGAATAATAGTAATATTCAATTGCTCCCTATCAAATTGCAGTAAATTTGCGTCTTTCTTTACACTTATTAATAAATTCCAAATCCAGTATTGATATTATGGGAAATTAATTCCAAGTTGGTATCTTTTGTATACATTTTGTATAATATTATCTCTAACTCGATATATGTGAAACAACAAGTAGTTGTTGACTTACAAGATTAGAAATTGGTAAAACAATATAATGATGATATTTTATTTCTGGAATACAATATATGATTGGTTTTAAGGTCTATGGTTTTCAAGCCCATTAAACGCTTTATTTAATTAGATCAATTATTTGAGTTATTTTGTGGCAAATAATATTAGTCCAACAGATCTTCAAAATAAAAAAAATGAATACGTAATATTAGACGTTCGAGAAAGTAGTGAATTATATGAAGGCAAGATAGATGGGGCAATCACAATTCCACTTGGTTTGTTAATAAAAAAGGTTAGGCATGAAGATATGAATGAATATAAAGATAAAAAAATTGTTACTTTTTGCAATGGTGGATATAGAGGTAACATTGCAGCTGATGAATTAAACAAACAAGGGTTTAATGCAATAAATTTAGAAGGTGGATATAATGCTTGGAAAGAAAGCAAAAACAAGTAAATTACAATATGTGATAAATAGTAATAGTGTTTTAAAAAGTGGGACAAGAAATCTGGAATAAAGCTTATAGAACAGATAATTCTTTTTTTGGAGATGAGCCCAGCAGTTTTGCGATACATAGTTTTAACCATTTGAAAACAGACAGCAACAGCATTAATAATAAAAAGAAGCTATTAGAACTGGGTGCAGGTCATGGTAGAGACACAGTATTTTTTGCATCCCATGGAATCAATATAGAGGCATTAGATTATTCTATTATCGCTGTTAATATACTCAATAAGATATCAAATGAAAAAAACCTTCCAGTAAAATCACAGCTTTTTGACATTAGGAACAAACCACTTCCATTTCCAGATACCTATTTTGATGCAGTATATTCTCATATGTTCCTTAACATGCACTTTTCAGAAGAAGAACTTCATTTTATATTATCGGAAATAAGAAGAGTGTTAAAACCTACAGGTTGGAACTTTTTTTCTGTTAGAAGTCATGATGACAAATTCTATGGAAATGGTAGGGAGATAGAAAAAGGAATCTACGATATAAACGGATTTCATATACGATTCTTTACAGAAAAAGAGATACGAAATTTATCATCATCCGAAGGTTTTGAAATATTGCAGATAAAAGAAGAATATGAAGACCCGGTTAATCTCTTTCTAGTGATTGCCAAAAAACGTTAAGGTTTTTCTTTTGAATTTAAATTATATCTACTCTTATAAGATTCAATATGGATATTATATGGGAAATTAATTCCAGTTTTGTATCTCTTGTATCTTTTCTGTTTATTAAATGTCGAATAATCATATTCATTAAAATATGTCCAAAAGGATTTGATTCGAATCTTGTTTTTAGTGCAATGCTCGAGATACTTGACATCAATAGCAATAAAAACGGTACATTATTAAAAAAAATATACACTCTATCTAATAGCAAGTGTAAGTAATATAGTACGTTTGCATTTGCATTTCTATATAGTATTTTAAAAATTTGATTTTATTATTACTTTAGCTTTTTAGTATCCAAAGTTATCTATTACTTGTAATATTCATACTAATCTGTTCTCTATCTTTTAAAATATGGTTTTTAAAATCTGATATCGGCTTTCCATTTGCTGTTGCCATTACTGCTTTACCCTTAATATCCATTCCCCAAATATTGAGAAAATCACCCAATGTGTAATTTCTATTAACTAGTGACCCAATCTTGATTAATCCATTATTATCATTAGTGTATATCGGAGCCATACCAGGCATTGTCATTCCAGGCATGGGCATTCCTTGCGCACCATATTTATCAAGGGTATGATTGTGCCATAGTGGTTCGTCTATGCCTATTTGACTGGGTATAGCAACTGGTTTATGGTCCATTATAATAGATAGGTGAAAAGAAATTCGCATTGCAAAGGGATTGGCTTTCGTATTTGAATGAAAATTTGTTTTAAGATCTGATGGAGGAGAAGGACCAAATCCGATGTAAGCATTTATTGCGATTGATACAACTATTATAACGCCCATTATTGTAAGTTGTTTATAATTTGATTTTATCCATTTAGTAATACTATGACCATTTATCTTCAAAGATTATTACATGATATCAGAAAAAATAAGCTGTATTAATTACTAGTTATTTGAGGCTTGGTCATAATTTGAGTTTCATCTTCTTTTATCTAGAACTATATGTTAGCAAGTACCGAGAATATACTTTATTGATTTTGGATTGGATCTTTCAGTTTTACAGTTATAATACACCATCATCTGATAAAGTAAGATGGATGAGTACAATTGCAGATACCTTTTGGTGATTGACTACTTCTGCATTCAAGTGGATGGCACCCACAATCAACACGAATAATTTGCATAATTACTATCATTCATAATTTGAGAATGATAATTATTAAATTTATATTTATTTTCGTAAAGGATTAAAAAAGGCTTTTTTTATGATACCTCACATGACTACTGACTATCGCTATCAAAATATATTTTTCTAAAAGCAAGTGCAATTACAGAGGTTCCAACAAATGTGGCAGTAAAGTAAACCCACAGATTCCCCAATACTCCAGATAATAAAGCAGGTGCTAATGAACGGGCAGGATTCATGGATGCTCCCGATATGAATGCTAAAAAGAATATATCCAATCCTACGATGCCACCAATTGCTATTCCACCTAAACCTCTCAAGCCTTTTGTATATACTACTACTAAAATAACTGCCATCAGTAAAGCAGAAGCTAGGAATTCTACCCCAAAAATTAATGGTATTGGATAAGCATAATTTGGAGAGTTGGCACCCAAATATGCTTGTGTTCCTATAATGTATTTTACAAATAGGCTTCCAAGCAATGCACCTGTTATCTCTGCAGTTATGTAAAGTACCAATTGTCTTTTTGATATGTGCTTTGTTATAAGAAACCCCAGAGTTACTGCTGGATTAAAGTGCGCCATGGAAATTCTACCAAATAAATATACACCTATTGCAACACCTACAAATGGTGCAAATGCTATAAAAGAAATACCTAATATTCCATGCAGTTTAGCATCGATGACCACCGAACCAGTAGCCAATACTACTACGATAAAAGTCCCAATAACTTCAGCAATAAACTTTTTTTGATTTAGTGATAGACTATCCTTTAAGATTCTAATAAGATCTGTTCCTTTGGACATATTTTCTCTGTTGTTAGTTTAAAAACATTTTTGATTTGTAGATAAGATAATATAGAAAATTAATACTCTTAACTCATTCATCTTGTTATTCTATCTCTTCTCTCTTCAATTCTTCTACTATTTCTTTTACTCTTCTTTCAATTTCATCTCTTATCTCTTTCACTTTTTCTATAGGCTTTCCTTTCGGATCTTCAATTCCCCAATCTATTACATTGTGAATGAATAATGTAGGACAAAAGTCCTTATCCATACATCCCATATTGACTATTTTTGTTGCATTTCTTATCATATCTTCAGTCATCTCTTTTGGTTTTTGATTGCTAATGTCTATACCAACGTCTTTCATTACCTGCACAGAAAGAGGATTAATTTGAGAGGTATGATGTGTTCCTGCACTTGTTGCTTCATACTCGCTAGTTGCATATTTTTTAAAAAAGGCCTCTGCCATTTGGCTACGTCCTGCATTCTCAACACATACAAAAAGTATAGAATACTTTACTCTACTTTTTGGTTTGCTTTTAAATGATAGTTTCATTTTGTGTATTGTCGACCTTTTATTTTTTAATGGCTTTTATTACAAGGCTGGTAATCTGTCTTCCTATCATCGCCTTTTTCCATTTTTAAATATGGTTTTTCATCCAATATTTCAACATCAGTAAATCCTGCTTTTCGTATACTTTCGAAATATCTCTCTTTTGTTAGTGCTCCATCAATACAACTACACCAGTTTTCTGCATTTATTGAAGTTGCATTACCTATTTCTCTATCTGTAACTAAATCTGAAATGACCATCCTTCCAATTCCATCAGGTTTTAAAATTCGATAAATTTCTCTAAATGTATCAATCTTGTTGGAAGTAAGATTAATCACACAATTGCTTATAACCGCATCTACACTATTATCCTCAACAGGTATTCTTTTTTCAATATCGCCCTCTCTGAACTCTACATTTTTGTAGCCGTATTTTTCTGCATTGCTTCTTGCCTTTTCTATCATTTTATCTGTAAAATCAATTCCAATGACCTTTCCACTATTCTTGACTATATTGTGGCAGCTAGGAAAACATCTATGCCCGCTCCTGAACCTAAATCTACTACCGTATCACTATCTTTTAAATGTGCAAATTTGGTTGGATTACCACATCCAACTCCAAGTATCGAGGATTGAGGGATGGACTCTAGTTCTGTTGGATTGTAGCCAATTGATTTTGCTGAAGAGAATATGTTGGAATCTTTATCGCCTACTACTTCTTCTTCTTCGGTACTACAGCATTTTGAAGAAGAAGAAGAAGGCATACAGCAAGAATCCGAATTTCCAAATAGGGCTATTTTGCCATATCGCTCTTTAATTTTATCCTTGATCTGTAAATCTTTTTCCATATTTATATTAAATGTTTACAAAAGAAACTATTTAAATTGATAAGAGTAATTAGGTAAAGTAAGTGAAGTCAGAGAAACAAAAGGATAGCGTAATTTTAAAAAAGCAAAGAGATAACCATGGAAATGAGTTTTCTGAATTGCCCACTATCAACGAGAATGAAACATGTAATTTTCAGGGATATGATGTTGAGAATTTAATGAAAGAAACCGCTCAATTAAGAAAATTAATAACCAAAAGAGGTACACTTGAAATTCTAATACCCTTGTGTTGCTCTAATGATCCAGTAAGGTATCTAAAGTTTAGAAATTCAATGAAGGGATTCAGCAGTAAAACACTTGCAATAAGATTAAAAGAACTAGAGAAAAATGGGATTTTAAGCAGACGGTCATATAACGAAATACCTCCAAGGGTTGAATATAAATTGACAAACAAAGGACAAGAATTAACAGAATCTATCATATCCCTATTACAATGGATGAAAAAATGGTCATTGGATTAAATATTCAAGTTTTATTTTATTTTTTGGTTAATATCAAGTTAAAGCATTGTATCATTTTAAAAATAAAATAAGATATTAAAATAGGTTTTAATCATTTACTGCCACTTTTGCTTTTTCAATTCATTAGCAAGATGCTACTTTACGTTCAATATCACAATAGCCATCTGGCCATCTTGAGTTATTGTTGCATTAGTTATATCATGACCAACAATATCTACTTGGCTATAAGCAGGATCTGCAACATATATCTTTTTACCATTGGATATACCCTCTATTGATTTTACTTTAAGATAAAGATTAATATTTTTAACAGACATTTTAGCAGAATTAGTAGGATCAGGTACCTTCAAAGCAAAATTTAAATTTATACTTTTATTAGAAACCGAAGCTGCTGAATGCTCGCTATCTCCAACTTGTAAACCTGATATTCCAAATACTTTTTTTGATACACCAACTACCTTATAAATTGTAGATCCTGGATCAAAGATATTTGCTTTACCATTATCCAATTCGATCTTAATTTCTTCTGCATAAACAATACTGTAAAAATAGGATCCAAAAAGGATTGTAGATAATATTCCCAAAATAGTTATTAATAAATGATTTTTTAATAGCATGTATATTAAAATAGCCTGCTAATTAAATGATTATTAAACTTATTATTATCCTAGTAAATCGTTGGTTAAAATAATACTAATTTATTTATACTATTAACAATCCGTAATATGTAATTACGGTGACCAATATATTTTGACTTTTAATCTTGACCATATAGATGTAGCAATTATCAACTCTTTGATGGAAGATGGGAGAAAATCTTTTAGACAAGTTTCTAGAGAAATTAAAGTAAGTGCACCTACTGTAGAACTTCGATTTGATAGAATGAGAAAACAAGGAATAATAAAAAGTATAGAACCTCTTTTGAATATCGAAAAGATAGAAGATATCATAACCGGTTTAGTATATCTGAAGGCAAATCCGTTGGAATTATCTAATGTTGTAGACAAGATTTCTAAAATGTCGGAAATAAAAAGTATATTTACTATAACCGGGGATTACAATTTAGTCATTAAAATAATTGCCAAAGATCTTGATCAGATGAATAGAATATTAAATGAGAAAATATACACAATAGGGGGAATTATATCCGTATCTTTACAAATAATAACAAAAATCATTAAAGATGAGCCGGGTTTTACAATTAAAGAAGGTCAGTCACTTAAGGCAAAATGCATATATTGTTATAATGATATAAAAAACCATACTAGAACTATTAGAATAAACCATTCAGAAAAGTTCTTTTGTTGTAATTCATGTTTAACATTATATAAGCAAAGATATGGAGAAAAATTTGACATCATTTCTAAATAATTAAACTTTACTTTATATCCTAAACAAATACTATGGGCATATTTTTTGATGTCTATTTTAAGCGTAGCTTTAATTGTGGACTATTCTTGTGAGATGTCACCCTACCTTAAAATAAAAAACCAAAATTTATGTAAAAGGAATACTCCATCTTTTTCCGATATGACTTCAATATCTTAATACAACAGATCTTAACAGGCAATAATTATAACAGTTTAAGTTTTAGATGAAGTTCATAGGTATCTTTCTATATCCTGTTTTTATCTCTCTAATGCAATAATTTACCAAATAATAATTTTAGTCACCTTTTCTTCATTTTTTAAAGTTATTGCCTTATTACTATGATAATTTTTTCCTTTAATTGACTTTTGCGTTCAAACTACCATAAGAAGGTTCTATATGGATGAGGTGTCTTTTTCTTGTTGCTTTTGATTCATTACTTCTATGGCCCCTTCTTCCTTATACATCTTTTTCTTTTTTATTTGATTTATTAACCATATTAATCCAACCATAGGAGCACACATCAATGGACATGCTGCAAATGATAAAATCACTGGGATTGTTGCTGCTGCTATTGCAGAATTATTTGTTGTTGTAAATATAAAATAGGTTGCCACTCCTATTCCTATGGCAATAGCTAAAAATAACATTATTTTCTTTTTTGTTATTTTATTTGTATTATTACAAGACATACACATATTCAATAACTGTGCATGTATTTGTTTACATACCTATTAACATTATATTTACAAATGAAAAAAAATTATGTTTTTTCTAGTGAGATGTAAATTTGTCCAAATATATTGCTTAATTGTATGTATCATATTTTAATATTGTAACAGAACGATTCTTAACTTCAATAAATGATCAGAAAGCATGATATTCCTTCAGATATTTATTCAGGTAACTATGGCCAAATTTTTGCGGGAACAATATTTAAAATCTTGTAAAATAAAATAAATAAAGCTACAAATTAGAATCACTCAGTTTTTTCTTTAATTTTATTTATATTATTATAATATTCTTAATTTAAGAATATTATTAAAAGATAGATGTAAATAATTATCTAAACAATAAGAAACATAACCTTTTGGAAAAATTTTCAAAATTATAAACCAATAATTATAAAGATACAGTTTAAGTGATTCTAAATATTTTTGGGTGCATATGTTATTAGGAGTCAAAGTAAATGTAGGTAAGAGGGCCAATTACAGCAAATTCATTTTATTATATCCATTGAAAAGGTCAACTTAAATCTATTTGTGATCTATGATAATTTTTAATATTACTTTTTACAATATCAAATGAAAGATATCATTTTAAATTAAATTTACGTTTGTAAACCAACAGTAATTAAAAGAGTTTTCTTATTTAAAAGTAGATAAAAAGTTTTGAAACAAGATAGCAATCATAGAAACAAACGATTTAAACAAAGTCTCAGAAATTTAGTAATAATTGGTATTGTAATAGTTATAGCAACTGGATTAAGTGCTAATATAGGATTAAGTAAAGGACAATCTAACTCAAAATCAAACCCCATTATAATGCACATTCATCCACATCTAACCATTATAATGGATGGCAAACCCTTTACTGTTGCAAACCAAATAGGCATAGACCTACCATTATGGATTGATCATACACTTGATAAATACGGGATGCAAGAAATGGCAATGGTTGGCGGAACAATGCCAGGAATGGCACCACTACATACTCATGATAGCAGTGGAATAATTCATGTAGAATCATCTGTTAATAGAATCTATACCTTAGGTGAATTTTTTAAAGTATGGGGATTGAATTTGAATGGTAAAACAGTAAAAGCTACAGTTGATGGAAAACCAGTACCTGATTTTAAAAATATCGTTTTAAAAGATGGAGGGCAAATTGCATTAGATATAAAATCATAATTATTTTTATTCTTTTTTAAAAATCCATAGAAAAGAGAAAGCATAAAAAAATACAAACACTTGGTTAATCTATTTTTTTAGTATTATGAGATATTATTTGATTTACATCTAAAAATCGGCTCTTCATTTTCTTCAACAAACATCCCACAAACAGGATCTTTTGCCATCTTTATACTCTAAAGTTTGGATTGATCAAATAAAAGATATATCTTTACAATTGAAAACTACCTCTTTTGAAATCAAGATTAAATCGATGGATATTAAAAATAAAACCCTAAAAGATATTCACATATCCTTTCCAATCAAGAATTTATTACAAGAATAATAAATCATATATTTTTATTTAAGAAATGCCTGTTGTAAAAATTGATGCTACCAAACACCCGGATACCCCTGCAACCTCGCATCCCATAATAGCATTATCAATAATTTTCGTTAGCCATTTTTTTTGAGTCATCAAATCGTGGCTTAGATTTGGATTTCCTTGTATACTGGATATGATATTATCAGAATTAATTAATAAATCAACACTTTTAGAAGTGATGCTTGTTATCGAAATAGCGATAGGGCTGCTATTTCTATCCAAATTTAATATTTTTAATTTTACTTGAATATTTTTTCCTAACGAGACAATCGAATCAGTCCTTTGAGATACAAATGGAGCACTAATGCATCTTAATCAAGCTGATAAAACTCTAACTGGCGCAGCAAAGATGCATTTGGATGCAGGAATAAAAGCACTGCAATCAGGAGATACAAATGGAGCACTAATGCATCTTCAACAATCTCAAAAAAGCCAATGATTTGACTTCGAAGTAAAAGTAAAAGTAAGTCCAGTTGAAAACCTTGTCTTATCTTTTTTATTTTGTTCATTGATTATAATATAAAATTACTCTGATTGGTTATTCCAAAAATAGTTATTCTTAACTTTTAATTAAACATACATTTTGATAATTCATATTTGTAAGTTACAATATATTTGAAACCGTTTCCTTTAACTCTAATGCAGCATCTCTTCCAGGTGCATCAGTAGTTGTTTGGCTTACATAATGCTCAACCAAATCTTGAATCATGACCTCTACAACACTATCTAAAGCACCACGAACAGCAGAAATCTGCTGTACTATTTCTGGATAGCTCTTATCCTCATCAAGCATTTTTCTTATACCTTTAACATGACCTTCTATTCGAGCCATTCTTTTTGATATTTCAGGTCTTTTATGATGTGTCATGTTCTATTATTCTTTTCTTTCTCCTTTACCATCATAAATAAATTTGGATGGTTTATCCGACACATGTGTACTTGCTGGAAGCATTTCTTTGAAATCCGATTTATAAATAGTGTCGTCGTATGTTGTATAGTTATATCCTACCTCTCAAAAGCCTTGCAGAATTTATCATAAAAACAAGTTCAGAACTAACATGAATAAATGCAGCAAATAAAGGATTGAGTATACCTACAAATGCAAGGATAAAACCAAGTCCATCTACTGCTAGTGTTCCAAAAAAGTTTTGTTTTATTGTAAAAATAGTTCGCCTTGAGGACCTTATTAAATGCGGAATTTTAGTTAAATCATCAGTCATTAAAATAACATCTGCAGTTTCTATAACCACATCTGTACCTGTTTTTCCCATTGCTATTCCAACATCTGCTTCAGCAAGGGCCGGTGCATCATTTATGCCATCTCCAACCATAATTACAGTAGTTCGCTTACCTTTTTCCTTTCTTTGTTCTTTCACAATTTCTTTTATTTTTGATACCTTGTCCTCTGGAAGTAGATCAGCATAAAATTCTTCAATACCTGTTTCTTTTGCAAGTCTTGTTGCTATCTTTTCATTATCTCCTGTAAGCATAATTGGATGCAATCCCATAGACTTTATCTTGGATATTGCTTCTTTAGACCCAAATCGCAGTTCATCCTCAAGGAGTATTGCGCCGATGATTTGTTGGTCTAATGCAATTAAAACAGTTGTAGAATTAAATAAAAAATCACTATCCGTTTTATTCTTGATAATCTGTACAGCATCGCCGGCCAATGTATTATAGTCATTGGATAACTCTTTTGATAGTGACACCGGCGAGGATGGCTTGTCCAAATTTGTAAGATATTTAAACGTGGATTTATCTGATGATGATAATGATGACCATGGGAATTCTGGATTTAATTGCTTGATATTTTTATTGTATAAAATCTGGAATTGCTCTTCCAAGAAATTAATATTGCCAACACTGATCATATGGCCGTCATGCAGTAAAGAAACACCCCTTCCAACTTTTACAGTAATTTTGCCATTATTTGGATTGTCACCCTTATGCGCGATATTACCATTGTAGTTGTTGCTATAGGATGAAGGCACATAGATTTCAATTTTTTCTTTCAATGATTTTTCAACTATGGCTTTTGCTAATGGGTGATTTACATCTCGCTCAGCTATGGCTGCATACTCTAAAACTTTTTTTGGGTGTATTGATTTATTAAATGAAATTATTTGTTTAACTGTCGGTCTACCGATTGTTAACGTACCAGTCTTATCAAATACTATTATACCGGAATTATTTATATTTTCAATCGGTATTCCTCCCTTGACTATGATACCATTTTTTGCAAGTTTACTATTTGATGCAAGAAGAGCAATAGGCGTTCCCACTGCAAGACCACATGCTCCAGCAACTACAATTACAGATAGGGTGGATACAAGATTTTGTGTAACGATAAATGTGATAACAGAAAGTCCGATAGCAAATTGTATTAATCTTGTTGCCATTTTATCGCTTAACTTTTGTATTGGAGCTTTAGATGATTCTGATTCTTCAACTAGATGAATTATTTTTGCATATGTAGTATCAGTTGAAGTCTTTTTACATATGATTTCTAGTTTGGATGATAAATTAATGGTCCCTGCAAACACCGAATCTCCTGCATTTTTTTCAACTGGTATACTCTCTCCAGTTATATTAGATTGGTCTATGGTTGATGAACCTGCTACAATTTGACCATCTGTCGGTATAACATCTCCTTCTCTTGCAATAACAATATCATCGACCTTGACATTCTCAACTGGTATTTCCTGAGTTATTGTTCTTGTTGATAGAGATTCCTTTTGTTCATTATTAACTATTTTTTTCTTTTTTATTATTGCTTTTTTAGGAGCTCGCTTATAGAGCATCTCTATATTTTTTCGCCCCTTTTCTACAATGAATTCTTCAATAAATTCAGATAAAAGAGCAAAGAATGTAATAACTATAGCTGGAAGAAATTGGAATAACAGCAGTGATGCAATAATAGCTATTACCATTGAAAGCTCCATATTGATTCGCCCCTTTTTTAAAGCAGAAAATGATTCTTTGAAGATAGGATAACCACCGACTATTACTGCAACGATAATTATGATATTTGATATATCCATTGAAGGCAACACTTGTAACCATGCTATGAAAATTATTACAGTAACCATTGCAATTAGCCTGACTACTTCTAATGATTTTTTTTCAGGTTTTCCTTGGATGTGTTCTTCATGTTTTGATGGATTATATTCACAAGCACCAGACATTCTATAATATCTATATGCTATGGTGGGGGACTGGTTATAAATATTATCAAATAAATGAACAAAATCACTAAACTAGATGTTCTCCATATCTTTTTACAAGATTTGATAGAAAGAGTGCTATAGCAACAAACATTATCTTTCGTTCTTTTGATATGCTGATTGAAAGAGTTTCTTAGTTATCGTTTTCGATAGTATTCATTATAACCAAATTAATTCAGAGCACTAATAGATTTGAGTTTCATATTTTCAAATAAAAGAAATTCAATAATCTCTATCTTTTGGAAGCAATAGATATATAATTTGTATTTCGAATCTAATCTTTATTGTAGTATGACTTTTTTAACAAGCCGATAAATTGATTTGGAGATGTTTCTTAAGGACAGATTCGGAAATACAGACACAAAGAGTATGTTATATCCTTGGGTCACCATCGTAAACTATGTTGAAATCATTAATCTATAGATTTTTCCTTAACTATAGCGTCTTATAACATCATCAAGTTAATTTAACTACTTTTGCAAATTAGATAAATTCCAGGTATTATTACCAAGAGCGATAATATAACTCTCCATGACTCTATGCTTTCTTTTAAAAATATTAAAGCAAATATAATACCAAAAACAGAGGATGTTGAAAAAATCATAACTGATTTAATTGTTCCAATTTCTTTCATCCCCTTTAAAAAAAGAAAAAGAGAGCCAGCAAAACCACCTAAACTCAAAAATAGTAAGTTGGGAATTTGAAATATATTAATTGTTAATGAAATATTTGATATAGAAATTATTGCAAATGATAAAAGTCCACCAATTAAAGATTTTATTTGTATTATCTTGATTATTGGTGTATCTTTTTGTAACACTATTCTACTTATGTTATTATCTAGAGCCCAAAAAATAGTTGCACCCATTATAAGCATATTTCCAATAAAATTATTATTTTGGAAAAAATCTAAATTATCTATTTTTACATTAAGAATTATTAACCCAACAAAAATAAATATAATTCCAAGATTTGCAGTTCTTCCATGTTTTTCCTTTAATATAATAATAGCAAGTAAAATAGAAAAAAGAAATTCTGCATTTATTAATATTGATGCTATAGAGGCATTAGTTAATTTTAGCCCATAAAAAAACAATATTGGTCCAATAACCGCTCCGCATATAGAATCAAGAAAAATTAGTTTTAAACTATGTATATGTACCTTAATGCTATTTTTGGTTATTTTAATAATGATTGTTAAAAAAATACCAATTATCAAATAGATTAACGATGATAATAATACAGGATTGATTGTATTTAATGAGGGTTTTGCTATAGTTGCTATGGACCCATATAGAATAGCCGATAAAATTAGCGTTATGTAGGCATTCCTCACTTCTTATTTTATCGTGCTATTATACTATTAAGCCTACCCTCTAGAGCAGGGATAAACATAGGCATATTTATCAAATACTATTATTAATTCGCATGACTCATCATAAAAATCCTGAACTAAAAAGAAGACTTGCCAGTATTGAAGGTCATGTTAAAGCAATCAACAGAATGGTTGATGAAGAGAGGGGCTATTCTGAAATAGTACAGCAGATTTCTGCTGTTCGCTCTGCACTAGATGGGGTGACAGAAGTTATAGTCCAAGATTTACTTGAATATTACGTAAGCCAAACAACTGATATAAAGGGAAAAGAAATTGCGAGAGAAGTCAAGGATACTGTATCCAGGATTCTATAAGTTAGTTATTTTAAATTAACATTATAAGTAAAACCATATCAAAGACAATCTCCTATATTTCCATTTACATGAATGGTATAATCAGAAGATTTAGCTATATTTCCATTGAAGCCAATCACGAGCACGACAACAATCAGATGTCCAAATTCTATCCCTTGTCCTTGAGGTCCAGTATCGCCCTTGTCTCCCTTGTCACCTTTAGTCCCTTGTTCGCCTTGTAGCCCTTGAGGTCCATCATTACCTTGTAGCCCTTGAGGTCCAGTATCTCCTTTATCGCCTTGGATTCCTGAATTCCTTGAGGTCCAGTATCACCTTTATCTCCTTGAGGTCCTTGTGGCCCCATCAGTCCCATAAGCCATGCCAATTGCAAAAATCATAACAGTGCTTTTTTCTATATTGCTAACCCTATCTATAATTTTTAGACTCCGTTATCTAAATTCCAATAAAAAGAGTATTGCAAAATAATGTTCTATAAACTTTTAATATTAAAATTATAGTAGAAAAAATAATAATATCGTTATATCATATAGTTTAATATTACAAATATACATATAATTTACACTTACTGATACTCACAATGACAACTATAAGTAAAAAACAATCATCTATAGTATTAGTAGTAGCAGCATTCGCAACGATAATGTTCGCAGGACCAATAGCTTTGAACTCTGGCATTAATTTAGCATTTGCAGGCGATGAACATCACCACCACCATCATCATCATCACCACCACCACCACCACTTCTTCTCACATCATCATGACCATAGCAAACACTCTAGCATACACCAAAGAATAAGCCAATCATGTAACCAACATCAACACTCAACAGTTTTAACCGCTGGTGCAAATTCGCCAATCACTGCTTCAGGTAATAATCTTGGAGTATGTGCAAACATCAATGGCGGCGGTAATGCAGCAGCATCCAATCAGTAATCGCAACACATAAAAAACATTCTAAACAAATACTCTTTTTTTATTTTCATTTTTTTATTATAATATTATTAAATCAAATCTGGATATGTTTGATAAAAATAATTCTAAACAGGAATATATCCTATCTTTGAAAAGGAAAAATAAAGACGAGGATTCCAATAATAATTTTCATAGCTGTTCAATTATTTTGAAAAAATTAATTAAAATGAGAGATAAAGGCTACTTGATAGAAGAACCTCATTTTACTAATCAAGATAATATCTATATAATAGCATATGCATATGGAGATAGAGAACAAATTGATAGTTTGTTAAAGGATATTAAGGAAATCAATGGAATAGAGAAAGCAGAAGCTAAACCTTTATTTCCAATTCAATAACTAAAAGCATCAAAAATCTATTTTTAACATCTAGTTTGAAATGTCTACCTCTTGCACCAATCTTTCTTTTTATATCTTCTTTTGGTTTGCACGATAACCACTTGATCTCATGGTTTTCGTATTTTTTTACCATCTCTTTATTGTAAATATCATCAAATTCTTTTAATGTTAGGCCGGTGAAGGATTTGAAAAGCAATGGTTTTTTGGATAACCTCTCGTATGAAAGCAAAGAGAAAACGGGTTGATGAAGAGATGATGGTCATAAATCTGTTTGCAAGTAATTATGCAAGAGATCTATTGGATGAAGGCAGGTGAAAGAAGTCTTGCAGATTTTCTTCCTCTGCTTTCATTAGGAGGAGATATCAAGGTTGGATTGATAGACTATATCATCAAAATAGTTGGTGGAGCTGTTACATTTGGTCTTATCGCAATAGATTTAAGAAGGCGTTTTGAAAGAAAGTATACACATCAAGTTATGGATACACTAATTTCTATCTTTAGGGATTAAAACTATATTTCTGTGGTTGAAATAGAACTTACGGATGTGGAATCTATTATCAATTCAAAATTTGAACATTCCATAGTACTTAAAATGAATATTTTATAGCAAGATTGTATTGATATTATAACTGACAAGAATATCACTAATGAATAGAGCCCAATCTAGTTCCTTTTCATGGGAATTATAATTTGTTCTTGCCAATATCCGGAAGGCTTGTTAATAGAAGGTAGAAATAAAAACCAAATTTTGGTATTATAATAACTTTTATAATTTTCTTTATCTACATTTAACAAAAAAGTGTAATTATTTTTAGTAGCACATAACTTTCATTTTTTCTCAACCCTTAATACTCCAGTAGCAAACAGTGCAATCATAAACAGCAATAAAATATGCGATATTTCTCCACCAATATAAGGAATAGGAAATTCTCCTAGAATATTGCTTGATTGTAATAGGTACAATAATTCTATAACTAATAAAACACTAAAACTTGATGATGTAAGTAAAATCTTTTTACTTCTAGTCTTTTTAAATGATAATATAGATATACAAGTTAAAAATAATGCCACATCAAAACTGATTATATGGATAATAATATGATAAATCATTGATGGATGTGTCAAATGAGGAATTATGATGGGATATACAATTATGAATACAAAGACAATGGATAAAAAACAAAATAGATATGTTTTATCACTCAATAAAATCTGAAAATATTCATAATAACTGATATTTTTGTCCTTTTTAAGCAATAATAATATAACTTAAAGCAATTTAAAAAGGTAATTGGTTTCTTGCGATATAATTTTGTATAATGCGTGTACATGTTTTATGAAACAACATTAGCACCTATTTGACTATACTATGAGTATTCATAAAAATCATATTAAAGATTACTATTATTCTTAATTTGGTTTGTATTTTCCAAGAAGCAAGGAGTTTGTTACAACCGTTACAGAGCTCATGGCTATTGCTACACCGGCAAGTATTGGAAGCCAACCAAATATCCCTATACCAAGAATAGGAACCAATATACCACCAGCTATTGATATTAAACCGGTGTTATAAGCAAAAGCCCAGAATAGATTTTGCTTGATCTTTGATACCGTTTTCTTTCCCAAATCAAGTGCAGTTACTACATCGCGTATATCTCCTTTTATCAGTATTATTCCTCCTGTTTCCTTTGCAACATCTGTTCCAGAACCTATTGCTATTCCTAAATCTGCCCTAGCTAATGCAGGTGCATCGTTTATACCATCCCCAACCATTGCAACAACTTTATTTTCTTCTATTTTAGAATTATTTAGAGTTAGCAGTAAAGAAGTAAGAATATATCCATTACAACAAGGAATGATTTCACAACCATACAAACAAATGACAGAATTGCTTTCTTGTTTGAAAAAACTACATATAAAATATGAAATTATTCCTATTCAGTTTGAATTTCAGAAAGGCAGTAATAGATGTTGCGCTTGAAACATTAGGCAGTCCTAGCCTTCACCTTCTTCTTCTATTGATGATAATTTATCCATAAATGCTTCCTCTAGAGACTTGTTAGGATATTCCTGCGTTTCTTTTCTTATCCTCATCTTTTTTTTATTCATATAATCCTTTGAATAGATTCAAAATAACTTTAATCCATCTTCCCATGTCATTTCAAATCTTTCACCAATATACACTGTAAGTGAATCACGGTCATGATACTAACTAATTATCCGAAATACGGTTTTCATCTTCAGTTTCTACATTTTCTTTCGCTTTCTTTAGCAAGTCTTCAGCGGTTACAAATGGTGACTTTTTTCCTTTCTTTTCATCTCCTTCTTTTTCTGTGCCATCGCCATCGCCATCGCCATTATCCCAATCAATAATATCTGGAATTACATCTTTTAACTTCTTTTCCTTGGTACTATAATGACCTTCAAATCTTGCACAGTCTCCAAGTTCTGGAAGACCTTTTGGATAAGCCTGAAAAATGGTTCCTAGATGCGCCACTTTTAATCGTCCATATGCAGGAGACCAACTTAATACTGTAGGACTTTTATTATTTGTAGGGATATCCTTGTTATAATCAAACTGAGTAAAGTACCATTAAGCAATAGGTGGAACAACATTCAATCTATTTTTTGCTGTCGATTGCAGTACATTCGAGGCCTGACCACAAGAGCCAATGAAGTCTATCAACCCTGATGGTGTATGAAGCTGGAATGGGTCTAGAGTACATTGAAAAGAGATACTAGTTGTTTTAGTGGGTGAAACAATAATACTGCATTTACGATTTGATTCAAGATTGAACGCCATTACCTTTTGTTTATTATAGGAACTTTGAACATCCCATTCTAACAGTTCATAGTCATCATCGTAGCAAAGATTTGTTTCTAGATGTATGTTATGATATGTATATTTTCTATTTGAGAGCAGTTGAAGTAACTGAAGAGTAATATCCTTATCAGCAGCAGCAGTTATATCCTTATACTCGTCCTTATTCTTCCTCTTATCTCTCTCATCTATTATATACTTGTAATTTGATAGGTAGTATTGTTTTTGTTTGCCCTTTCTAATATTCCCTGGTATAAGCAATCCATCCTTTTTGGCATCGAATATCTTCTTTTCTGCATTATCCTTTCTAAATCCTAACTTTTCAAGGTCCTCAACAGTTATGCCTTTACCTTCTTTAATGTGACGCGATGCAGCCAGATGTAGAATATGCCTTGCTTGCGGTGGAAGTTTTTTCATTTGAAGACGACGTAGATGCCTGGTCTCTAAATCTCTGACTAGCATTTCCGAATCGTCCGAAGTTTTGATTACATCATAATCATAAGAACTACCACTGCTACCTTCAACTACTGCATTATTATTAAGGTGGCTTTTAGAAATGGTATGTGATTTACATTGCTCTAGGTAAAGCAAAATGAATTTTGTTGTTTTTCTCTAATTGCATCTCTTTTGCTACTATCGTCATGCAACATCTGCAGTGGTTGTTTTATCATTATTTTTATTTTTTAAAAGTTCAAATGCAGTAACTATTGCAAAAGGCTTCTTGATAGCATCTTTAATTCCTTGCTCCAATGGTATATCATCCTTGATACTAACATTTTCTTCGAACCTCAAACACTTGCCACATATTGGCATGATCTTGCCATAAGCCTGAAAAACATGGCCAACTGCCTTTATTTTAATTCCTTCCTTGCTATACCATTGTGTGATATAAGGATATTTTTCTATTAATTCTGATTCTGGTATAGTAATATCGCGATCATATTCTTTTAATAACCATTCTCCATGTGGAGGTACAATTGAATGCTGTCGAAATTGTTGACTTAAGATTAATTCAATTTTGCCTATACTTCCAAAGAACTCTCTGCAACCATCAGTTTCATGTAGTTTAAAAGGTCTATAGGAGCATTCTAAAATAACAATTAATTTTCCATTTGGATAAACTTGTATAGTGCAGCTGCGTTTATTCTCTAATTTAAAGGACTTTACTTTTGCTTTGTTTTTTTGACTTTTTACTATCCATCCATTTTCTTTTGTCAGCAGATTATAATCTTTTCCAAACCCTGTGCAATCATTATCTCCATCTTCCCAAGGAAAATCATCCGTGTGGTCCATCATTACATGTATCATTAATTTATGAAACGTTGGTTTTCTTCCAGTAATCTCATTAATTAGGATCTGAATAACACTGAGTTGAGAATGATCTAATGATTCTCCTTTTTTGCCATTACTTGATTGTTTTTCTATAAATCTATCAATTTCTGTAGGTAAAAAGTATTCTTTGAACCTGCCTTGTTTGTGTCCTTCTAAAGGGGTTAAAAGTTTATTATTTTTACACTCATACATGATTTTTTTAGCATATGTGGAAGAATATCCAAGTCTACCAACTAGATCTTCCCTTCTGATTCCTCTATTTTTACTATAGTGTATAATATAAGCTTCAATCGCTATTTTTCTTAATTTTGGAGTAAGTTTTTTGTTGAAATCTGATTCCCAGTGTTTTAATGCCTCTCCAGCATCCTCTAATATTGAAGCATCAACAGATTGGGGAATTGCCGATGAAGAATCAGAGGCATTAGGGGAGAGGGAAGGTGAAGGGGAAGAGGATGAAGAATTATTGACAGCATTAATTTTGTTAACCTCTATGACCATTGAAGATACCTTTTTTTGTTTAAATTGTTGTGTAGCCAAACGACACTATCATTTTTTAGAAAACTTGATGGAAATAGAATTGAATTAGGGTTATTGAAATGGTATTTCTTGCTTAATCGACGCTCAAAATATGAGTATCCAACAACTTTTGATATATAAGTATTTGAATTTATTTTTTGTAAATCTGTAATTTTTATTTTTTCTCTGCATTTGTAGTAGAACGAATGGTTCAGGTTACCTTTTTGGTAGTTTGAACCATGAAATGCATTTGAGAATCGAATATATCTGAATAGCCCTTGGAAAGATGAAGAAGTATGTAAATGCTCAAAAGAATTATTTTCTATAGTTGGATTAAGATGGTGTACAGACTTGTATACAAAATTTTCCCCTATTACAAACATTATTTCTTCAATCTTTTCCGATAGATACATTGCAAGCCTCATCCTTTCCTTCTGATCTTTCAATTGATTGCAAAATTGAAATCAGCAATCCCTCTTCTTGAAAGTATCTCTTGCATGAACCACAGAACCAACCAGGATTCTTTGCAAAAAATATTTTTAACTGATATCCGGCCTGATTCCTGCAATCCCTTGCAACACAGGCTTTATATTCTTGGATTCTGTTTATTTTATCCGAGCTCATAGGGTTAAGCACCTAGTGAACTTGTGGTTTGCTGATGAAAGTTTGCGAGACCGAATCAGCAGACCTCTTTATAGTGTTAATATTCCGAAAATACATTGAACTATTCTTTTTCGTTTTATAATGCATAAAAAATGCATATATTTTATGTATAGTTTTTTCAAGAACACAGATAATGTTATATTTACTTTCAGAATATGAGGATATATTTATGGTCTTTTGAATATGGCAATTATTTCCGTTGGTGCAGTTTTTATAATAAAACTTTTTTCTATTTTCTAACTGTAACATTTGTATAGTTATAGCTAACGCTCATACTTAAAGCCTATTGATTTTTACAGACTAATTACATGTTTAAATATGAAAAGGATCAATATAAACCTTTTTGTGTATAGGCGATGATCAAAAGATCCATATATATAAAGAAATAGGCGAATATAGGTAAAAAGCTCATGATAATTTATGATAAATTATAACTATCGCAATTAGATTATTGACTTTTGCCTTCTATATATACTTATAGGGTGAATAAACCTTCTTTTATTATAAAATTGTCTTGAAAATTATGTTCCCACCGCAAATAATGATTAGGAAAACATAATAGTAATTTAATTCCAAACATCTACAATATTATCGACATACCAGGAAATCGTCTTGGTAATATAAGGCATGTGCCAGAAAATGGCGTGATAGGATAAACAAAATAAGTATTTCAAATAGGTTGGCTACTGTTTATCAATATAAAGCATATTTTGCAATACGGTTGCTAGAATGTCATATCGAAAAATAGGGATTACATCAACTTTTGGAGATCTACTTTGATCAATAGTCTCTCTATTTTATTTTCCATAATTGTTAACTTCTCTGTATACTTTTTCTCCAATTCTATAAACCGTTTTTCTTCATCCTGTTTTATTTGATCGAATGCTTCCGGAGATAGTGGATAACTGCATTTTGAACAGTATTTATTCTCAAGTGCATTTACAAGATCGCACCTGGGACAATTAGAAACAGTTGGTTTTTGTTTTTTTAGTGGATCTACAGAAATTCCATTATATTCCAGTATCTTGTTTTTTAATTCATTGCCCATTCTTTTTTTGATGTAGCGAGAGCCCTGCTTTGAGTTCATGGACCATCTAACTTTTTTCTTGAGTGCATATTCTGGAAGATAATCTGAATCTGCAGTTATTGCAGAGTGCCTTATGCAATATGGATTCCACTTTTTTGTTTTTAATAAATACTCGAGTCTTTTCTTTTCTTGATTGTCTATAATCTGGTCATTTTCTAACAATCGTTCGATTCTCTTTTTTAGTTGTTTCATAATTTCATTTATTTGATCTGCTCTAATTGGAGCACCAGTTAAAAGATTGCAGATAAGTCTTGCCTGGGGTTCGTTTTTAAACGGGTGTTCGTTTAACCAATCTCGTAAATAAGGAAAAGAAAAAGTAAGTAATACTGGACCACTGCCAGTCTTGGCTTCATGAGGAATTTCACCCTCTCCGTATTTTTCCTTCAATCGTATATGTTTAATTTGAAGTAAAGCCACTTCATGTGGCCTTGCATCCAAGTCCCATAACAGAGCTAATACTGCCTTATTTCTTTTATATTGCTCATATTTTATAATGGTGAATAATTCATCTCTATCCCAGATTTCAGTTTCTAGATATGGGCTTAATCTTTTTGTTCTTTTCATCTTGATATTGATAAAAGAAGGTGTGATCCAGCTATCGAGCGACCTCCCATTCACACCTTTTTCTTTAGAGTTGTGTAACCATCTATAGAAGTATTTTATTCTCCATAAATAATCATTCCATGTAGTTATCCATTTTTTGTCGGGATCTTCAGATTCTATTTTCTTCTTCAAATCTAGGAATTTTAATATGTGTTCTTTATTTTGGATTTGATAAAAGGTGACGTTTGGTCCGAGATACTCTGCAAACCTGATTATGACCTTCAGGAGACCGTTTTGATAACTTTCTGAAGTATCAATACTTGTTAGATAGTTATAGAATTCTGCTATAAGGTCTCTATTGATATCACTTTGAACTTTTTTATTGATATTATTGATAGTAGTAGTTAGTTTAGCAGGCATCCTGTCTCCTTCTTCCTCTTGTTATTTTATCTGGTAAATTATTTGAACCCGTATGATTAACGGGCCCGGAGGGCTTCGATCCCTCGACTTCCGGCTAACTTCCTTAAAGATAGAAGGCAGGCGCTCTATCCATGCTGAGCTACGGACCCTTAGACCTCCTTGATACATTTACCTTATAAAATTGTTAGTTTCTATTATAAAAGAGTTAAATATTGATATAGAATAAATATATTTATTGTCAATAATATCTATTATAATAACGAACAATATTGCAACGGGGTGAACTAGTATTTGCAATTAAATGGTAATAATGTTAGAGAAGAGGAAACAGTGGGAGAAAACAATAAAGAAAAGATGCCCTACAATGACGGATTTAAATCTATAATTGAAACCTTTTTTAAACAAATGACCGAATTAAATAATATTACTGCATTCGGTCCTCTAACATCTTTGATGAATGATCCAAATATTAATTTAAGGACTTTGCGAGAACATGGTAATTTATTATTACGGTATCAATCAAATCTAAATTATTATTTAACGTCAATGATAAAGGCCTATTTTACTGCAATAAATAAAGTTTCTTCTTCTTCTTCTACAAAAGAAAGAACGGCTGACGAGTACAGAAAACTGATAATAAACACATTTGAAGATGTATTTTCATCATTGTTTGAATCACCAGAATTTTCTATAACATATAATAACTTGGCAAATTCACTTATAGATCTTACAAAAAGTTATCAAAGATTTTTTGATTCAAATCCTCTTTTATTTAACTCGTCTCAGCAACAATTATCCAAAGAAGAAAAGGATCAATTATTTTACAATCTTTATGAAATAAAAAAACTGTCTTTGGAAATAAAAAAAAAATTAAATGAGGAAAAAAATGAATAATAAAATTTTAATAGACTATTTAATGAAAGATTATTTTAATTTTATTAAAGATCCAGATAATTTAATAAAAGCAAACAAAATAAAAAAATTATTATCAAATATTGAAAATATAAAAACCGGAATAACGGAATATGAAATAATAAAGGAAACGCCTCTTTACCGCTTATTACATTACAAGCCTATCAAAGAGCAAGTTTATGAACCTCCTTTGTTGATAGTTTATGCATTAATAAATAAATCATATATTTTTGATTTGCAACAAAACAAAAGCTGGGTAAAAAATCTCCTTGAACAAGGTATGAATGTTTATTTATTAGATTGGAAACCACCATCAAAGTTAGATAAATATATCACTATAGATGATTATGTTAATTTATTTATTTATGAATGCGTTGAACAAATTAAGAGTATTGAGAATGTAAAACAGATTTCTTTACAGGGATATTGCATGGGTGGTACAATGTCTTTGATGTATACTTCTATTTATCAAAAAAATATTAGAAATTTAATTACCATCGCACCCATTGTTAATACCGACAAAGACAAATCTGTAATAAAAAATATGGCAAAATTTATGGATATTGATAAAGTATTGTCTTACCACGACAATTTTCCTTATGAGATGCTATATCTAGTTTTTGCATCACTCAAACCTTTCAAACAGGGTGTAAATAAATATTTAAATCTATTTAACAATTTGGAAGATGAAAATTTTGTTGAAAACTTTTTAAGGATAGAAAAATGGTTATATGATACCCCCCCAATTGCTGGTGATGCATTTAGGCAATGGGTCAAAGATATTTATCAAAAAAACCTTTTTGCAAAAAATAAAATGATCGTCGGTGAAAATAAAATAAATTTATCGAGTATTAATATCCCGATATTAAATGTTGTAGCAGAGGCTGATCACCTTGTTAATCCTGACTGCAGTGTTGCTCTCAATGATCTCGTTTCGAGTCCGGATAAAAGTTTAATGAAATTTCCAACAGGGCATGTCGGATTAGTTGCGAGCGGTTATTCACAAAAAATGGTTTTGCCAAAAATCACTAAATGGATTCTAATGCATTAAACCTTTATTTAGGAACTTGTAGTGGTTGTGGTATTATTTTTCTTTTTTCTTGATAACGGTATTATTATAACCTGTACAAGGTCTCCCTCTTCAATTCCCAAAGCCTGCCTTTCTGCCTCAGGTATTGAGATCCTACCACCTGTCTGAACATTGGTTTTAAACATTGCATTATAATTTGTAAAACCTTGTAAAGATGAAAACATATTTTGAAAGGCATTATATTGAATTGTAGAGAATTGTCGTAATAAATCTTGTTGAAATTCTGTTGCTTTTTCAATTGATTTCTTAAAATCTATATCTTTATTTTCTTCATTCTCATTACTCATAAAAATGATCTTATTTTAACAATATTTTAACGTTGAACATTTTAGCAATGTATCCATCTATGATTCAATAAAGGTATTTATAATTTTATAACACAATAATGGTTTTTCAACAAAAGGTGAATGACCACAATCTTCCATAATACAGGTTTCTACAAGTGGAATACCCTTAAAATATTCTATATTTTCTCCGGGAATAAAAGTATCTTCACTACCCCATATAACTAAAGTAGGAATTTCAATCTGTTTTAATTTGGATTGAAAGTCAGTATCTTTTCTTAATGCTAAAAGTGTAGATATCAAAGAATGTTTTGCATTGGGCAATTTCATCCTATTAACAAAGTCTTTAATTGTTGATTCTTTGACTTTATAGTTTTTTGCAGCCATGGTTTTAAATGCTCTTTCCGTGTTTTCATATGTTGGATATAGGGATGAAAAAATATATTGTCGTAATACCAGTGTAGGTTTATCATTAGTTCCCGCTGGCGATATAAGAATCATTTTTTTAAAAAAATCGGGATTTTTAAAATAATATTCCAGTATTAATTGACCACCAAAGGATGATCCTATTCCTATGGGTTTGTTGATTTCTAATTTGTAAAAGAATTCATCTAAAAATTTTAAAAAAAAATCCATATTATAATGTATTAATGGCTTTTCACTGTATCCAAAACCGATTATATCTGGTATAACGACATTATAATTTGATAATAAAGGTAATAATTCTGACCAGCGTTCTGCTGATGCTCCTAATCCATGGAGAAGAACGAGTGTCTCCTTTGATTTGGGATTATTAATCTTTATGTATCTAATTTGATACCCTAATATTTTTATAAAATCCATTACTTCTTTTTTATGATTATTAGAACTCAAATTGAATACATTACCTTTTTTATGAAGGATTATATGAAATATTCTAAATAAAACATAATTCGATCAAACTCAATCAAAAAATCATATCCCATTAAAAATATTTTCAATATTATATAAAAGAGATCTTTTACGCATAAAATAATAAATTATTAGTGGTTTTAAGTATATATTTAATTATAGCTTTTACAGTGAATAGTTTTTTTATTTTGTTTATCCATTCTGTCTGTCGGTTTTTATTTTATTTAACAGGTGCGTTGGGCTATTGGTGATGGCAGGCTGAATATCTCGCTCGAAAGCTTGATGCGTACACCTCCATTCCATCAACGCCATCTTCTAT
>JAICXY010000025.1 GCA_025934495.1 Candidatus Nitrosocosmicus sp. | reverse complement strand
GATATTGGTGGACTTGATGAAGTTAAACGAGAATTACAAGAAGCTGTAGAATGGCCTTTGAGATATCCTGATCTTTATACACAGCTAGATCATACGATGCCTAAAGGAATTCTTATGCATGGTCCATCAGGTACTGGAAAGACTATGCTTGCCAAAGCAGTAGCAACAGAGTCTGAAGCTAATTTTATAAGTGTTAAGGGGCCAGAGCTTCTTTCCAAATGGGTTGGCGAATCTGAACGTGGCATTAGGGAAATATTCAGACGTGCCAGACAAGCAGCTCCCTGTGTTATTTTCTTTGATGAAGTGGATTCGATTGCGCCAATAAGAGGGCTTGGTGGCGATAGTATGGTGACCGAACGTGTAGTTTCACAATTGCTCACTGAAATGGATGGGATTCATTCTTTAAATGGTGTAGTTACCATTGCTGCTACCAATAGATCAGATATGATTGATCCATCGCTATTGAGGCCTGGACGATTTGATAGAATAGTGTATGTGCCATTACCAGATAAAAATACAAGGAAGAAAATACTAGAAATTCATTCTTCTGATAAGCCTATTTCAAAAGATATTGATTATGAGAAAATAGCTGAACTTACAGAAGGATTTAGTGGAGCAGATGTAAGTTCCGTTGTTAATACTGCTGTATCAATAGTTTTACACGAGTATCTTCAAACATATAGCAGTCCCGAAGATGCTACCAAACATGCTTCAGAAGCCCATGTTACAATGAAGAATTTTGAAGATGCAATTAAAAAGATTAAAGGACAAAAAGAAAATAGATCTGGTGAAAAATTGACAGTCCCATATTATAGATAATTCACTTTTTTCATTTTTATTATAAAAAATCTATTTTTATATCATTTTTTACATTTCATAAACAATACATTTTATAAATAAATTAATAAAATAAACAAAATAAAAATATTTTAAATGGCAATGTTTTTAAGTTATATTTATATGAATAAATTTCACAAAAAGAATGGTCGAAAATGTATTACAGGTATTTCAAAACAAAGTAACGTTACCTCAAACAAAGCGTTTCCTTTCAAATGAAGAAATTAATATCTTGGCAGAAAGATATGGTACGCCTTTATATTTTATAGATGAAAAAACTCTGCATGATAAATTAGTAGAACTTCATCATGCTTATAAAAAATTTCAAGGCGATGTAAAAATTGCCTATTCTGTCAAAGCCAATTTTAATCCGTCAGTTCTAAAGACTTTTATGAAAGATGGTATAACTTTTGATCTTACTTCTCTTGGTGAATTGTATTTTATAAAACGATTGAACGGAGTCCCGGAAAATATAATTTATACAAGCGTTACAGAAGAATTAGATGAATATATAGAAGTATTAAAAAACGGAATTAGAAGGATAGTAGTTAGTTCTTATTATGGGTTTGTCAATTTATCAAAAGCTGCGAGTATTGTAAATATTCGTCCAAAAATAATGGTACGTATAAACCCTGAAGTAGGTGTTAAAGCAGGAGTTCGTGCATCTTATAAAAATGGAAAATTTGGTGTGCCTTTTAATGGTGGAAAAATAGATTCAGCATATTTTATTGTTAAATCCATATTTAGTAACCCTTTATTGGACTTTGAAGGGTTCCATTTTCACCTTGGTTCTCAAATAACTAATTTTATATGCTACGTGAATGCTTTAGAGAGACTTAACTCCCTTATAAATAAATTAAAAAAAGTAATCAATAATTTTTCAATAACTACTTTGGATATCGGTGGAGGAACTCCAGTATTTTATAATCATCCTGTCCCTGCTCCAGATGAAATAGCATCGATATATATACAAAAGCTAAACAATTTGGTATCTAATCATGGAAATTTTACCTTGATGATTGAGAGTGGACGATTTCTTGTTGCAGAATCTTCAATATTGATATCGAAGATTGTAAATACCAAAGAATATAATGATCATAAAATAATTATTTTAGATACTGGATATCATTTATTATTAGATGCAGCGTTACTCAAACAACAATATCCACAAGAAGCAATACCTTGTAAAAATGATATCTATAAAATGAACATTGAAAGTAAAGGTAACCCTTCTGTAAAAAATATACATCTTGCAGGGAGATTGTGTGATACATTGGATGTTTTTCCGATTTCTAAAGTATCTGATCTCTCTTGTGCGACTATAGGAAATTATGTTTTATTTTATAATATAGGTGCTTATTCTTTAGTATTTAATATGCCATTTCACTGTCAAACAAAACCTCCTGTTTTGATGAAGACGATCGATAATGATTTCAAATTAATTAGAAAAGGTACATCTTATGAAGAATTATTTATTGAAGAAGGTGGCCAAATAGCATAATATTTTTTAACATTTTGGAACAATCTCGGCGATGATAATTGATGGAATATTTTCGAGTACATATATTTATTACGGGAAAGGTTCAAGGAGTCTATTTTAGACAAAATACTGCCTTTAAAGCGCAGGAATTAAATGTATCAGGATGGATAAGAAATTTGAAAGATGGTCGGGTAGAAGCTGTATTTGAAGGTGAAAAAACAAATATAAATAAACTGTTGAATTGGTGTAAGCAGGGCCCTAAAGATGCGATAGTCAGAAATACCGAAATTATAAATGAGCCTTTTAAAAATGAATATTCTGATTTTCAAATCATAAAAACTGCCTAATCTTTTGTAATTGTACATAGAAATGTATATTGAAGGAATTAAGAAACCTTCACTATTGAATATTTTGATGAGCATAAAACATTTTTTATCTTATAATTGAATTCAAAGTCAATAAATATCATTTAAATGACAATCAAATTTGATTGATATAGATCGGTGAATAAGATAATTGTTAAATCAAAGTTAATTATTATTTGTTATTTCAAGTTACAAATAATGTGTGTGTATATTATGATCTTATCAATATGTTGTTTTCCGATAAATATTCTTTAACTTCATTTAGTCTTGCCTTTTCAAAATGAAAAAGGGAAGCCGCTAAAGCTGCATCAACTTGTGTTTCTTTAAAAACATTTAATATATCTTTTTGCGATCCGCACCCTCCCGAGGCAATTACAGGAATATTTATTCTATTACAAATTGCATTGATCAACTCTATATCATAACCATTTTCTGTACCATCTGTATCGATACTAGTTAATAATATCTCACCTGCTCCGAGTTTTTCTACTTTTTTTGCCCATTCTATTGCATCAATTTTTGTTGATTTTTTACCGCCATAGGTTTTAATTTCAAACCAATAATTTTTTCCATCTTTAAAAAAAATGTTTTTACCTTCTTTATTATAATTCCTTCTGACATCTAATGCAACAACTATGCATTGTCTACCAAAAATAGACATTAATTCTTGAATTAATTCGGGTTTTATTACTGCCGCGGTATTTATTGAAACTCTATCTGCACCACTTAATAGAATATTTCTGGCATCTTCTAAATTTTTTATTCCTCCGCCAACTGTAAAAGGAATATTTATCACACTTGCCACATTTTTAACAATATTTTTCATAATTTCCCTATGTTCTTCTGCAGCAGTTATGTCTAAGAATACTAACTCATCTGCCCCTTCTTCACTATATCTCCTTGCTAACTCTACCGGATTTCCTGCGTCTTTTAATTCTTTGAAATTGATGCCTTTTACTACTCTTCCCTTGTTGACATCAAGACATGGAATAATTCTTTTTGCAAGCGGCATTTTTAAATCACTTTTTGTACTTGATCTATTGTTATTTGTTTATCATACAATGCCTTCCCGAGTATTACTGCATGACAATTAGTATTTCTTAATCTAATTATGTCTATTATATTGCTTATTCCACCACTAGATATGATTTTGATATCTTTAAATACGTTATTTATTCTTACAAGCGTATCTATATCTGCTCCCTCCAAAGTGCCGTCTTTATTTATATTTGTTAATAAAAAATTATCAATACCTAATTTTTGATATAATTTAATTGCGTCAAAAAGTTTTAAACCTGAAAATTCTTTCCATCCTGATATCATTATATTCCCATTATTATGATCGACTGCGAGTATTATACGACAAAGTTTTTTTTTAGATATTTTTTTAAGGATTTCTGGCTCTTTAAATGCTATTGTTCCCAAAACAACGTTTATCAATATGTTCTTTTCCAGCATCTTATTTATCGTATTTATGGTTCTAATTCCACCTGCAATTTGAATAGGAATATTAACTACATCAGCGATTTTTAAAATTAAACCTGTATTATTTTTCCCTGTATTCAAAGCTAAGTCTAGATCTACTATATGAAGTCCATCTATACCTTCAGATTCCCATTTTTTTGCAGTTTCTATAGGATCATTGCTGTATACTGTCTTATTTTCTAATTTGCCTTTAACAAGCCTTACTACTTGTTTATCTATTAGATCGATTGCAGCAATACTTTTCATTTCGATTGTGTACAAATTTTAACAAAATTCTTTATCATCTTTTCACCAATTTTACTTGATTTTTCTGGATGAAACTGTGTGCAATAAATATTGTTTGTTTCAACAGATGCAGGAATGGATATTCCATAATTTGATCTTGCTGTAATTATATTTGCATCTTTAGGCATTGTGTAATATGAATGAACGAAATATACCCACGAATTATTTGGTACTCCTTCAAATAGTTTACTTTTCTCGTTAACTATGTCTAAATTATTCCATCCAATATGGGGAATTTTTATCCTATTTTTTGGTAGTGATAAGACCTCTCCGTTAATAATTTTTAGACCCTCTAGACTACCTTCTTCGCTTTTTTCAAATAGCATCTCCATACCTAAACATATTCCCAATATGGGAATGTTTTTTTCAATACAATTTAAAAACTTTCTTTTACATTTATTTATTGATATTAGTGCCGGATCAAAATTTCCAACACCCGGTAAAATCACTCCATCGAAATCTTCAACTACGTTATTAAAGTCATTTATTACTGAAACCTTTGCACCATTTCTTTTTAGTGATGATTCCAAACTAAAGATATTTCCTGCACCATAGTCAAATATGGATATTCTAATCATACCTTTACATCATTCCTTTTGTAGATGGTTTTTCTTCATTACTTGAATCTATTTTCATAGCTATTTTTAATGCTATTGCAAAAGCTTTCATCGTAGCTTCTATTTTATGGTGATCATTTATTCCATATTCTACCACAAGATGAACACAACAGTTTAAATTTGAAACAAATGATTGAATAAAATGTACTATGTCTTCTTTTGAAATATTTTCAATAGATTCTCTTTCTAATTTTAAGTCTATATGATAATACGGTCTTTTTATTAAATCTACTGCAACCTTCGAAATAGATTCATCCATTGGAACTAACGAATAACCAAAACGAGATATTTTTTCTCTATCTCCTAATGCTCTATTTATAGATTGACCTAAAACTATACCAATATCTTCAATCAAATGATGTTTTATCAGATCTTCGCTCTTTGCTATCAAATTTATATCAATATTACTATATCTTGCAAAGGCATTTATAAGATGATCTAAAAATGGTATGTTTGTTTTTATTTCTGATTTTCCTGTCCCATCGAGATTAACATTGGACTCTATCGATACTTCTCTTGTTCTTCTTTCCAGAAGGGCTATGCGTTCCTTAGCCTCTTTTATCAACAGAGATTTTATTTTTTTGTATTATTTAATATATTTGGTATATCATTTACATTTTCGACAATAATGTCTGCCCCTTTTAATTCAAATAGTCTCTTTAAATTTTTCGATGAATTTGTATTTTTTCCATATACTCCACAGAAAATAATTTTTTCTCCATTTGTTTCGTCTCTGAATTTTTTTGCCATTAAAAGATCTTCTATAGAATCTCCAACATAAATGGCATTTTTCAATTTTAACTGATTAAAAACTCTGTGTATAGCATAGGTATTAGGTTTTGAGTATTCTCTTTTTTCATCTTCTAAAAAAATACATGCATCTTTTATAAAATAATTCAAAAGCTTCTGTAATGTAAAATTTGCTGCTATTTTGCTTCTTCCTGAAATTAAAATTAATTTCCCATTAAATTTTTTTGAAAGATCTTTTATTGTTTTTTCTTTAATTATTAATTTATCATTATTTATTAAAGGTTTATCAAAATAATATTTTGGATCTTTGTTAAATTGTTTCCTAAAAAGATCAGGACCATAGAAAAATTCATTAAAAACTGTTGAAATGATGTTGTCATCTTTAGGATACCCTAACTGGTTTTTAATATTTTCAATTCTACCTAATCTTTCAAGTTCCTTTTCAACAGAAAGTATTCCCTTATCATCTATTTTATCTAATAGTTCAGTAAAAAAATCAAAAATCTCATTTATATCATTTTTATTTATTAATTTACAATATACAATTGTTAAAATCATTGAATATGTTGTATCGATATCATTATTGAATCCTCCAGTATGTCTAAATTTAGTAATTAGTTGCTCTATTGGAAAATCGATTAGGTTTATATTGAAATTATTAGTTAAAATATGTTCTATTGTTTTTATAATTGTTTGATTGTATGATTTAATAACATCGATTAAAACTCCATCAATGTCAAAAATTATTGCTTCATATGTATCATAATTAATATTTTCCTTATATTGCAATATATAGATAACAAGAATAAATGTTATACTTATTAGATTTTTCTATATGCATATTCAATCGATTGTATTATTAAATATGCATATTTGTTATAGTACAATGCATAATATAAGTTATATAATACTTTCTTCTATATTTAGCATATGAAATATCGTAATAGGCCCGAAATAATATCTAATATTTTATATGCAGCTAATGGAAGTGCATCTAAAACAAAAATTATGTACAAGGCATTTTTGTCTTATGCTCAAATTAAGGAATATTTGCCTATGCTTTTAGAGAACAATTTACTTGAATTAGAAGATGGTGGAAAGTACCGAACTACTGAAAAAGGTATTCGCTTTTTAAAAATGAATGAAGAAATCCAAGATTTAATCGAATCCAAATCACTTCAAGAATGATATTACTTAACTAGTTTTTCTTTTGAAAAACGACTTTTATATAACATTTATACTGGATCTGTTAACTTAACGGTTAACTTCATTCAAACGATTTAGCAATTTAAATTTGATGTCCATGCTTCAGTACCACCTATTTTGTATATATTTCATCAATCAGAATACATCTATCCTATTCTTACATGGATAGACCTGTTTGAATCTAACTTTTGTACTCTTTCTAATATTACTACATTGACTTTTTTTCTGCAAACGACTGTGAAGCTCTAGCTAGAATGTATTTCTGAAACAAGCCTACGAAATAAGTATAAAGCATACATATACATCTTTATAGATGTCCTTTGGCATCCAACTATGACCATAGAACGTATCGGTACCTCGACATCTATAGATCTATCGCCTTAACTTAACATGTCTCATGAAAAATAGAATAAATTTAAAAGCGGGTTTCTTAGACTAATATTTAGATTTAATTGGGGAAAAGGACACTAGTACGAAGAAGAGGAAGAGGAGGAAAGCAATTTAGAGCAATAATCGTTGGAAAAATAGCTCCCACTAAATATCCTAATTTTAAGATTGAGGAACTACATCATGGTGTTATAATGGATATAATACATGAGCGTGGAAGAGATGCACCAGTAGCTAAAATTAAATTTGATAATGGGCTTTATTCATATGTTCCAGCACCCGAGGGTACTATAGTTGGAAACAAGATAGAGATGGGAAATGGTGCAAATCCATCATCTAAAAATATCCTTGATTTAGAATCAATTCCAGATGGAACGCTCATTTGCAATATAGAAAAAAATATCGGGGATGGAGGTAAACTTATCAAGGCAGCAGGTTCCTCTGCAATAGTTTTTTCACACTCAATAGATAGTGTAAAAATAAAATTTCCATCAGGAAGCATATTAAATATGAATCCCAAGTGCCGTGCAATGATCGGAATTATTTCTGGTGGAGGAAAAAAAGAGAAACCATTTCTCAAAGCGGGAAATAAAGCAAAATATATGCAATCAAGAGGAAGATTGTATCCTGTGGTTAGAGGAATTGCGCAAGCAGCTGTATATCATCCTCATGGAGGGGGAAGACACCAACATATTGGTCATCCATCATCTGTTGGGAGAAATACACCGCCCGGAGCAAAAGTAGGTAATATCGCACCAAGAAAGACAGGTAGGTCCAGGATCAAAAAGAGACAATAAAATATAGAAAATTTTTTTTATTTTTTATAATTATGGCAGATCTGGTCAACATACTTGAAGATATGGAAACTGCATTAAAGAATAATAAGTTTGTAAGATTAACTGCTCTTGACCAATTACGAGAACAAGAAGAGGGAGACCCATTTAAGGTATTAATTGGAACAATTCTTTCATCTAGAACAAGAGATGAGCAAACAACTAAGGCAGTAACAAAACTGTTTACAAAATACAAGAACTCACAAGATATTGCAGATGCAAATTTAGAAGATATCAAAAAAGTAATATCGTCTGTAGGCTTCTATAACATCAAATCTAGGAGAATAAAAGAAGTTTCAGACATCATAAATAAGCAATATCATGGTAAAACGCCAAACAATACTAAGGACTTATTAGAGTTGCCAGGTGTTGGAAGAAAAACTGCTAATTGTGTATTAGTTTATGGATTTAAGATACCTGCAATTCCCGTCGATACGCATGTACATAGAATTTTCAACCGATTAGGAATAATAAAAACAAAGGATCCATTTGCTACGGAAGAAATACTATCAAATATTTTAGATAAAAAATACTGGATAAGACTAAATTCCATAGTAGTAAGATATGGACAAAATATTTGTCTTCCAATAAAACCCAAATGTAACCACTGTAAATTAACTGAAAATTGTAAATATTATAAGGAAAAAATAAATAGTAATTAAATATTTAGAAATACCGGCAATTTATGAAGGGTCTCTTTTTTTTACTTTTATTAAATATAACAATATCCCTCCCACACCAATCATCACTATTAATGGCATATAATAAATAAAAGATTGAGTAGGATGCCCAAATATAGTTTCAAATTGAATAGATCCTTTTAAGGCGCTATCTGGCAAGTTGGATTCATCTTTTCCAAAAACATTAATCGAGCCAAGATTAAATCCATTTAGTGATAGTTTATCAACGATTATTCTTTTACCATCGGTAACAGATATTCCCTGGTCAACACCACTAGTTACAACAATGGGATTATCCAAAGACCAACCATTAAAAGGATTTTGATATAATTCCAATCGTCCACTTTCTTTGGTATTTACTGCAACAGAGTATTTTTTGGATTTGTCCCCGAACATCGTTAGTTCAACAAATTTCTCACTCGGATATGGCTCTTTCAATTGTATTACGGTTTTTGCCTCAGGATTATTAGAATAGGATATTTTATTATATATAAATACATTCCAATCATTTGGTATAGGTTTTGTAAATACATATTCAGATGGGTTCTTTCGATCATGATTAGAAGCAGTGTATGGAAAGGTGATTCTTACATCCGTATCTTTTTTTAATACTTGAGATTTAGGGGCATCATTTGATTGAGAGAAGATTAGACTAGGATAATATATAATGCTTAATGTTAAAAATAAAAAAAGGAAGAGAAAACAAGAAAAAGAAAAGTGCTTATAAATGATCATCTTAATCTTTCTTTTTAAAGCACGTATATATTTGTAAAATTCACATTATACAAATAATACATATTTTCACTCAACAAATGGATTTTTATATGATGAGATAACTTTAGATATTTCAGAACGCATAAGATGATGAGGCGGCTCCACTCCGGACAAAAACATTTTTCTCATTTTAGTACCACTTAATTCTTCTTTGAAATTTGAGTCATGAGGGCATATCCGTTCATTTGCAAAATGTGAACATTTTTTACAATAATAAAAAGCAGGAAAAAATATTGGTTCTATCTCAAGATCAGGATACTCTTTAAAAATATCATGAGAAGCAAATGGAGTATAATAATTACCCACACCTGCATGATCTCTTCCTATTATAATATGAGAACAACCATAGTTTTTACGAATAATAGCATGATGAATCGCTTCCCTTGGACCTGCGTATCTCATTTCGGTATGTAAAGTAGAGAAAATTATTTTTGATATTGGATAATAGTTATTTATTAGGGATTGATATGATTCTAAAATTACCTCGTCTTTAAAATCTCCAGCCTTTTTTTTCCCTATCAAAGGATTAATAAATAAACCATCATAAATATTCAGTACTGCCTTTTGTAACATCTCATGTGCGACATGAGGAACATTTCTAGTTTGAAATGCTACAGTATTTTTCCATCCACGATTAGTAATTTCGTCTCTAACTTGTGTTGGTGTTAACCGTTTTTTATCATCTGAATTATATGGATTTAGAGTTTTGACTTGTCCTTCCACAAGAGTGTCCTTCATTGTAAGATAACTATATACCCCAGGATGAGAACGATCATCGGTTTGAAAGATTGACTTTGCTGATTGCAATTTATCAAATCTATATAGATCTTTGATATATAATATTCCAAAAATTTTACCATTATTCCGTAAAGCAACTTCAGACATATCTTTAATTTTTTTGGCAAAATCATTATCAATATCTAATACAATAGGAATTGTCCAGGGCAAACCGTTATTAAGACGGCCATTTTTTAAAATACTAAGAAAATCTTCTTCGCTTACAAATCCCTCTAAAGGACTAAAGGCACCAAAAGAAATATTTTCTACTTCTTTTCTTAATCTAAGATCTACATCCAATATAAACAAATCATTATCAATTTTAGACGAATCGATAAAACTATTTACAAGATTACCACCGTGTGGTTTAGACATCATATTTACAAAATAATAAAGGTTATTTCTTTTTTTCTAGTATACTCTTTTTAATTTTTATTCCAATGTAATCCACATTCTTTATGTAGGTCATTTTCCCACCACCATCTACCTGATCGTAAATCATCACCAGGTAATATAGCTCTAGTACATGGAGCACAACCAATACTGGGATAACCCCTATCATGTAGTTTATTGTAAGGTATATCATTCTTTTTTATATAATCCCAAATCTGATCATTTGTCCAGTCTGCCAATGGATTAATTTTAATAATACCATTATTAGATGAATCTATTTCTACTTTTTTAACATTTGCTCTTGTAAAAGTTTGATCCCTTCTCAAACCAGTTATCCAAGCATCCAAGGATTCTAGAATTCTTCTCAAAGGATGAATTTTTCGAATTTCACAGCAAAGTTTCCTATTTTGAATACTCTGATACATCAAATTTATGCCCTTTTCATATACCATTTTTTCAACGTCTAAATAATCGGGGAATAAGGTCTCTATAGATATTTGATATTTTTTTTGTATTTGATCCATAACCTCATAAGTTTCTGGATTCAGTCTACCGGTATCTAAAGTAAATATGCGGCTATTATTTTTATTGATCTTGATCATCAAATCAATTACAACAACATCTTCAGCACCAAAACTAGATGCAAATGCGATTCTTGGAGAAAACTTTTCCAACGACCACGATAAGATATCCTTAGCATTTTTTGTGTCTAATTCATCAAAATCCATAGAGAATGATTTTATAAGATTGACTTTTTTATCTTGATTTAGCATACCATAAATATATTATGTAGATCATATAACTATTATTGCATAAAAATTATAATCGTTTAAAGTAAAAATCCTTTTAAAAGATATTTTTTATGTTATATATTATAGTTTATTAATAAGTATAAAGTAGTTAATAAATCTCGTGGTGAAAAGCCTGGAATCAGAAAACAAATGGAAATTATTTACAAAATATCAGGATTTAGGATTTGATCCTTTAAGATGGTTACCAGAATGTTCTAACGAGGTAAAATACAACAGGCTAAACATTTTATCTGAACAACTGAAAAGAAATAGTTTAAAAATTAGCCCACATTTTTACAGTTATTTTCATTATCCTGAAAAAAAAAATATAGAAATAATAAGAAGGCTTTATAAATCGAATGAAGAATTAAAATCAGAAGATCTAAAAACAAAAAAAGCTCTTTCAATAATAAAATGGGATAAGAAAATTGTTTATGATAACAATCTTTTAATAAGAAAGATAAAAAGAATTTCAGAACAACTGAAAACAAAAATAGAAATAGAAAAAATATCCATCATACCAACAAACAGTAGAGAAGAATTTCAATTCACATTATTTGATCATATCAAAGTTCAAAGAGGAAATATAACTGGATATACTGTCGTTACTAATTCCAATACTCAAGCTACGGATGTAAGTCAAAACATAGAATCACCAATTCATATGGAAATATCTCTTACCGAGTCTATTAATTTATTAAATTTATTAGGATGTTCAATCGATATAAAGCTTTTTCCCATTTATGATGCACCTAATGATGATATTCTGGATGGAATTAGAAAAAATATCGATAATTTCACAATAAAATACAACTATTCATTCGAAGATTATAGCTCATTAAAATTAGGCGGACTCTTTTTTGGCACAACTGCAACGGGTAGTAGCCATAAAGAACTACCAAATAGATATGATTTGATAAACGAAAATACGCAGATAATAATTACTGACAAATTAGGTCTTTTAACATGCCTTAGTCTATACATAATTACAACTTTAAATGAAAAATTATTTGAAAAATTAAACAAATATGGCATACAGGAAAATAGATTAAATCAATTAAAAGACCTAGCTATCAAAAATTTAACTGAACCAAGGCCATCATTAGGCAAATTAATTACAAAGTTTTTACCAGACTTTGAAAATGAATTTGACATTCAATCACATATAATAGCTACACATCCTATTTCAAAAAATGGAATTTCAGCTCTATATGAAATTTCAAAACTAATCAACAAGGAATTAATTATAAACGACATCCCTTTGATTGATAGCGATATTGCAAACTTTGTATCAAGAGAATATTTGATATCGAATCCTACAGCATCAACATCCAATACTAACATAATACTGATATCCAAAGAATTGTGTTCTACGGTTATTGACGAATTAAATAAAAATAAATTTAACCCAAGAGTTATTGGAAGGATAGGAAAAAGTGGAACCAAGGGTATTATTTTTAATAATAAAAAGTAAGTAGAATAATCAATAATTTAATTTAATTCATATAGGAAAAGAACTGTATAAAGAACTAAAGTAGAAAATAAGGGTTTGTTCCCTAATATGAAATTCGTTATTTAATTAGTAAATTATCATTTTTATGATATGAATTTAAATTTACAATAGATGGAGTCAAATCTGATTTATCTAAGGATTACAAAAAATTTAGGTGGGCAACAAAGCAAATAATAAAACTATTATTCCCAAGTCGTTCCTTTTAATTTAGAAAATTTTAAAAATGCTCTATTTTTGTCTAAACCATAAGTATTAGCATCAATTAAGTTTGCCTCAACAAATATTGTTTTATTTAATATACTTTCACGAAGATCGGATCTTTGTAAATCGCTACCCATAAAATTAGTATTATCTAAATTACTTTTAGTTAGAATAGAATTTTTTAAATCAGCAAACATCATTATTGCATTAGATAAATCTGCACCATTAAAATTAGAATTCATTAAAATGGATTGAACCAAATTTGTAGTTCTAAGTTTAGAATTTGAAAAGTTACAATTAATAAAGGTAACTCCATTTAAAAATGCATTAGATATATCTTTATTAGAAAAATCATTTCCATCGCATTTTAACTTTGCATTAAGATTTTTTAATCTCCATTGATTAAATTTATCAATATGTTCGTTTTGGAGCAATAACAATCCCTCGGCTTGTTTTGACTCAGACATATCATAAATTTCATCTTATCAATATTAATTTGTTGACTGCCAAAATATATAAAATAATATATCAAATTGCAAAGTCAAAAGTATCTGTTAACTTGATGATTTTATCAACCTTTTTAATTTATCAACTAGTTTTTTTTCTCTACAATTATTTTTCAATAATATATTAAGTTGAATTGAAACTGAAAATCACATGAACAATTTGTAGACTACAAACCTCGATGTTTGAACTAAAATATTTTTTAAATTAACAGTTACGTATAAGAATATTAGCTGAATTTGTAAAATATTAGTGATTGTTTTTCACAAACAAAATAAATGGGCCATAGTTTATTGTAATAATTATGTAAAAAATGTATCAAGGAAAACAACTACAACAAATATTTACATCAAATATTACCAATATATTTACATAATAGTTAACAGAGCCTTAAAATACAATAACAAATTTATTAACCACCAGTCAATTTTGTAAATTTATTGTTTCTTTTTACATAAGAAATATAATCCAGGTTAGCAAGAGCAACAAAAGCTGATTCTCGTACTTCTTGATGTTCGTCATCTAAAGCTTGTTTTAAGACATCTCTAGATAGTTCAGATCCAATAACTCCTAAAGCAATAGCTGCTTCATGTCTTACAAAAAAACTTGGATCGGCTAAAACGGCTTTTGTGAGAACGTTTATTCCACTAGTATAGCCTAATTGTCCAAGTGAAAAAGCTGCTTCATGTCTTACCAAATGATCTATATCATTTAATAAAACATCTCCGATTAATTCTACTGCCTTTTCACCAGAGATATCTGCAAGGATACACACAGCTCTTGTTCTTATGATATAATCATCATGTTTTAATAATTTTTCAAAAAATGAATTATCCTGGATATCAAAGTGTTTTTCCATATCTACTAATAATTGTATTCTATTATCCAATTATTTTATCAAAATAATGAATCATTTATAATGGTTTGTTATGAAGATTTTTACAAATAATAAATATAGCTAATTATTTAAAGAAATATAATGCGTGTAAGATATTGGAGACTTAATTTCGATGATTTAAAAAATGGTGAATATCCTATAGAAAATGCTAATCATTGGGAGATAAAATGCTTGCAAGGGGAATACGAGCATTTTGGAGTATTCTGGTATAAATACGGAACTCCATTTGACAAAGAACCTGTTAATGGAATATGTTTTTATTATAATGATATACCTTTAAATACGGTTGAAGATATAGCTAATTTTCTTAAATCAAAGTATGGAGGAAAAATAGCCTATAGGCAAACAAGAGCATTTTTGCAAGGCTCAAAAGAATTTGCAGATAAACAATCTATAATAAACCTAGCAGAAGAATTAAGTTCAAGATATAATGCACCTATTGAAATAACGATCGAATTTGAAAAAATAGAAAAAGATACACAAGACAAGGTCATAACATTTCCTTCAAACAAGGCATTGCCTATTGTAGGACCCGACTAATAATATGATAAAATGTATAAAAGGCCTCTGTTCGCATGACTAAAATTCAGATTGAAGAAGTTTATTGTATGACTATTTTAAATTGTTTTTGTTGACGTTTTATCATTGTTAACAGAATTGATATCGCATTTGAATACGATTTGCTTTCTATTCTACACTATTTTAACTATTTTTTGAATAATGCAACAAAGCAAAAGATCACCTATTTCCTTTCAGAATCCAGAAACATCAATTCACAACATTGGTTTAAAATATACAATTTTTTTAGATACCATTGAAAACACCCTTAGAAACTATATTATTTTATTAAATACAACACTTTTTGATATAAAACAGGACATAATAGTACAATCTTAAGGTAACTATATAGTGAAATAAGAATTAAGTGTATAAAAACGAGATAGCAATTAATACGGCTCTGTTAACTTAAGGTTTTTCTAGAATAGTTAGGTTATTCAAAATATCTATTTTCACCCAATTTCAATAAAATCATGATATTTTGAGCACAATATAATCAATCTAATTTACAAAAATTTGTAGAAATTTATTTTATCATTGATAGCAGATATGATGGAAAAATTCCTTAAGTTAACAGAGCCATTAATACCGGTTAAGTTCATTTAAATATAGATCGTATTTGAATCCATAAAAAAGGATTCAATTGGAATCAGTGTATTGATAGATCTCTACACATTTATTTCGAGTGGATAGATCATTTAAACTGGTCAAAACTCGACAAAAATCCTCTACAACCCTCTAAATAGCAGCAGAATATAATGTCTAAAATAAGTTTATGAAACCAGAATACTACTGAGAATTGAGAAATAAGAACAGAAGTTAATGATTATTCTTTATGGAAATGCAACTAAAGCAAGCAATAAAGGCGATGAATCTTTTTGTAGACCATCACAATATCGAAATAGCCAAAATATAATAATCTTCTAAAACTAAGATACCTATATATTATTTAATCTTACCTTTTAATATACCTTATAACCATGTACAAAGAAGGTATTTTTATTGAGAAAAAATTGAGGGGCTCTGGTGGATATGCCATAGCCAAAATCAATGATGATGAACAAAAAATGGCAAATTTAGGAGGACCGGAATTATTTTTAGCTGGGTTAGGAAGGCTGGAAACTGAAAGATTTGTTAAATATTATTGCAATAAATGTGAAAAAGGTTATGAAGGAGCTCCAAATATCCAATACGAAAATCCGAATGAAGATTTAGGCGAAAATATAATACTGATTGAGAAAGGAGAATACAAATGCAAACTATGTGATTATACTATTGCACAGTATAGAAAATTTAACGATATAAAGGAGAATAATGCTCACCCATCAAATAGCAATGACATAGATAGAAGAGGCGACATTAAAAAAGAATCTTTGAAATTAGGGCAAGGTGATCAAGATATGGAAATATACCCGACTATAAATAATTTTCCTAAAAACGATTTAGAACCGGAGTATAGTTCCATTGAAGAAATAATAGGTATGCCTACTTATAATAATAATGCACAACTGGTTGGTAAAGTTAACGAAATAGGTTTAAGAAAAAATGTGAAAGGAAAAGCCCAATTCAGTTTTAAAATAATCAATCCAAAAAAAGAAATTATAGAAATTACCTGGGATAATATCGATAAGATTGGAGATATAATTATTTTACAAGAAAAAAATTTGAAGAGTAATAAGACAATAGATAAAAACCAGAATTCCAAGATATGTATAAATTGTAACTACAAAAATGATATTGAGGCAATGTTCTGTGAAGAATGTGGAAAAAAATTAGAGTAATCAGGCTATTAATTATCTTTAATTTTAATCCTTACATCTACCACTCTCGAACCTTTTCCTTCTTCCAGAACCAGTAGCGGATTTATATCAAATTCTTCAATTTCAGGAAAATCAACTACCAGCTGTGACAATCTTAATAAACAATCAACTACGGATGATATATCAGAATATTTTTCACCTCTAGCGCCTTTTAATAAACCAATGGTTTTTATAGATTCAACCATATTTCTTGCTTCTGATTCAGAAATAGGGGCCAATCTAAAAATTACATCTTTTAGAATCTCTACATAAATACCACCTAAACCAAACAACAATAATGGTCCAAATAATTTATCTTGTTTAGCACCTAGAATTGTTTCTCTTGATTGAGTTATCATTTCTTGGACAAGAATACCCTTAATATCCGCATCAGGATGACGTGCTTTTACATTAGATAATATAAGGTTAAAAGCATCTTTTACTTCAGCAGCATCTTTTACTCCAACTTTTACACCTCCAGAATCTGATTTATGTATAACATCTTTAGAAGATATTTTCATTACTACAGGATAACCAATTTTATTTGAGGCATTAATTGCATCATTTTCATTATTTACAAGCACACTTTTAGGAACAGGAAAGCCATATGCTTCAAGTACTTCATAGCCCTCATCTTCTAAAAGATTGGAACGTCCTTGTTTTTTTACATCAGACAAAATATCTTTGACTTTATATTTGTCAACAGAATAGGATGTGATAGGCTCGTTTTTATAATTTAACCATTTACTAAATCTATACATAGATTCGAGTGTTCGTATAGCAGGTTCTGCATACATAAAATGTGGTACACCACCTTCTGACAATATTTGTTTATTTTCTAATCCTTCAGCTAAACCCATCAAAGCTGCCAACATAGTTTTACCAGTATTTTTAGATGTTCGGATTATTGTTTTTGCTAATTCGTTATAATCCAAAGTTGCAGATGGAGTACACATTGTAACTACAGAGCCAACATTAGGATTTGATAGTATTTCTTGGAGAACCTTTTCAAATCGGTTAAAATCAGCATCCCCTACAATATCAACAGGATTTTTTGAAGAGCCATGCGGAGGAATAACTGTTGAGATAAAATCTTTAGAATCAGAAATGTCCGCCATTTGTATCTGATATTTCGAACAGGCGTCAGTCGATATAATTGCAGGTCCTCCCGCATTAGAAACAATAGCAACACCTTTATTCTCTACAGGTAAAGGTTGTTTTGAAAAAGCAGTAGCTAATTCAAATAATTCTTGCATAGTATCAACTCGAATTACTCCAGATTGTTTGAAAACAGATTCATATATTTCATCTGATCCCATCAACGCACCTGTATGAGACATAGCCGCTTTGGCCCCTTCAGGAGTTCTACCAGCTTTTAGAACAACTATTGGTTTTCTTTTTTCAAGAGTAATTCTTTTTGCAATATTCATAAATCTACGGCCATCATGAATATCCTCCAAATACATCACAATTACTTTTGTAAAAGGATCATCTTCGAGCAGTTCAAGAATATCATTTTCATCCATATCGACTTTATTCCCCATACTAATTACTTTCGAAAAACCTATTCCTTGGGCCATTGCGTCTTCCACAGTAGCTGCACAAATAGCACCACTTTGAGAAACTAATGCAATCTCACCATATTTAGGAGTAATTTTTAAAAATGTGAGGTTCACAAGGTTTTGTTCGGTCAAACTCATTATTCCAAGGCAATTCGGTCCAATTATTCGGATTCCGTATTGTCTCCCTATATCACCAATTATTTGCTCAAGTTTAGCACCCGATTCATCCACTTCTTTAAAACCAGCTGAAACAATTATCGAGGCTTTGATTTTCTTTTTACCTATTTCTTCCATAACAGATGGTACAATTTTACTTGGAGTTGCCACAACTGCAAGATCTATATCGTGATCTACATCTAAAACACTTTTGTACGCTTTTATCCCAAATATAGAAGAACTAGTAGGTGAAATAGGATAAATTTTTCCTTTGTAACCATTTAATATATTTAAAAAAATGGCTTTTCCTACCCCAGGCTTTTCAGAAGCTCCTACTATTGCAATAGATGTGGGTGAAAGAAAAATATTTTTTAAATTCGTAGTACTCAATAAAAAATTTATTATTAGATGGTTATAAAAATATTAACAAAAAATTTAGTTTTTATACTAATATACTATTACCAAAACATTAAATGACCATAAATGAACCAAGCCTAAAAATTGATACTGATAGACTGATAAGAGATCTTCAAAGATTAATCAAATTCCCAAGTGTTTCAGCAAAAAAACAAAATCTCGAAGAATGTGCCAAAGAAATTGTGAAAATTATGAAAGAAATTGGAATTTTTTCAGAACTAATATATATAGATAAAGATAACCCGAACTCTGTTCCACCAATAGTATATGGAGAAGTAAAATCAAAATCAAATCCAAATGGAAAAACGATATTATTTTATAATCATTATGATGTTCAACCAGAAGAACCATTGGATTTATGGGAATATAATCCGTTTGAAGGAATAGTTAAAGATAATAAAATTTTTGGAAGAGGCGCTTCGGATGACAAAGGGGAACTAATAACAAGATTATACGCAGTAGAATATTTGTTAAAACAGACAGGAGATGTACCGATCAATATAAAATTTTTAGTGGAAGGTGAAGAAGAGAATGGAAGTAACAATATTTCAAATTACATAAATAAATACAGAAATAAATTCAAAACAGATTTAGTTATATGGGAATTTGGATATATCGACCAAAACAATCATCCGATAATAAGTCTAGGCATGAAAGGATTATTATATATAGAATTGACTGCAATAGGCCCATCCAGAGACGTTCATTCAAGCCTGGCAGTATTAATTGAAAATCCCGCCTGGAAATTAGTTCAAGCACTATCAACATTAGTCGATAAAGAAGGGAAGATATTGGTTGAAGACTGGTATAAAGAAATTAAAGCATTGACAGAAGAAGAAATTAAATTAATAGAAAACGAATTATTTGATGAAGCTAGTTTCAAAAAAGAATACGGAATCAATAAATTTGTTAACAACATTAATGGAAAAGATATTAAAAAAGCATTGATAAACGAACCCACCTGCAATATTACAGGGTTAATTTCAGGATATATAGGCGAGGGGGCCAAGACTATAATACCATCCAAAGCATCTGCCAAAATAGATTTTCGATTAGTGCCCAATATGGATCCGTATCTTCAATTTGAAAGATTGAAAAAACATATGGAAAAAAAGGGATTTGGAGACATCCAAATCGCCTATATTAATGGAGAAGCGTCTGGTAGAACAGAAATACATAATCCCTATGTAAAATTAATTCAAGAATCTGCAAACAGAGTTTTCGGAGATTCAATAATTTCCGTATCCTCTGCAGGCACTGGTCCTATGTATGAATTTATAAAATTATTAAAAGCACCCTGTATATCTATAGGCGGAACATATATTTTTTCTAGAATTCATTCACCTAACGAATATGCCAGAATTGATCTACTTGAAAAAACTACCAAGTGTATGATAACAATCATTAATGACATTTCAAAAATTTAATTTATGATATAGTATTTTACTTATAAGTATGAAACGAGTTTTTATTTATATTGGAATTTGAATATCACGATAACTATCTTATAAAAGATTGGAAAAAAAACGTAGTAATAAAATTAAATGAAAAAGAAAATATTAAAGAAATTTCAGAGTATGTTCTTTATATTGCAAAAGTTATCAGCTATCCCGACCTTAGTATTGATTATTATATGAAACAAATTGAAGAAATAGGTGAAGAGCTAAAAGGAAAAATAAAAAATCCAAAGGTTATGAGACCTACCCACATCATTGAAAAATTTAACGAGTTTTTTTTTGATGATAAAAAATTTCATCCAAACATAAATGATTATTACAATCCCATCAATAATTACTTAAACATAGTTTTAGAAAAAAAGATAGGAATTCCAATAACATTATCTATAATTTATATCCATTTGGCAAGTTTTTTAAATTTCGAATTGGAACCAGTTAATTTTCCCTCACATTTTTTAGTAAAATATATACTCGATAAAGATTCAAATGAATACATAATAATTGATCCATTTAACAAAGGTAGAATTATGGATGATTATATCCTTCAGGATTTATTAAATAAAGTAAATCCCAGATTGAAAGTTTCGATATCCAATAGCACACTAGAGAAAGCGAGTACATCCCAAATTTTAATTAGAATATTAAACAATTTAAAGAATGGATATATGGAAGTAGATGACATAAACAAGATTGAAATGATCAATGAAATGATATTATCATTAGATAATTTTAATCCTGAAGCAATAAGAGACAATGGAATAATATCATACAGAAATAAAAAATTTAACCAAGCATTAAAAAGTTTTTACAAATATATAGAGTTAAATCCCGAGGCCGAAGATATTGATAAAATTTTAGAATTAATACAACAAATTAGAAATGTGATATAAAGACGATGGAATCAGAAACCATAATTTTACTAATACAGTAAACAAATTGGATATTTTGATGTATTGCTAATCCCTGCTTTAGAATATATAATGATTTTATATACTAATCGATAAAAGCAAATGAAATCAGATAACTATAAAAATATTTAACAAACAAAAATAATAACTATATATATTTAAACATTTTTATTTATCTTAAGATATAATTCTTTAGCATTTTTCCGTGCTTCTTCAGTAATCTCTTCATTAAAAATAGTATTACTTAAAGAGTCCAAAACTATTTGCCATTCTTTTGTACTCAATAAAATACTCTTTTTATCAGTATTATCCATAATGAAATTTTTTATGATCTGTAATAAAATTCTATTTACAGACAATACATACACATAATCTAAAATATCGATTAAAATTGGTAATAATGTATAATTGAATTTGATTACTATGTCTTTTTTGAAATAACATAGAATCCATGAGATGAAATAATTAATGCGGCTAAAGACATTTTTGTAGCAAATACCAAATTCCATGGAGTATTAGGATTGGGATAAGGCATGTAAAGGTTATCTAACTTTAGATGTCCATGAAGTAAATCTGCAGTAATTAAAGCATTCCAGATAATAAAATTGTAAAAGAATTCGTATATTGAAATTATAAGTATAACCAAAACAACTAACTGAAGTACAGTTTTTATACTCTTTGGAATGTTTTTTACCTTATCTCCGCCCAATTTAGTGACACAGTACCAACCGACAACAGATACAATCATAAGATATGTTACTAATTTTGAAAGCCCTTTAAAAGGAAATTCAGTATTAACCAAAACTTGACCAATTATTACCTTTCCATTAGTCAAATATTCATTTAGACTTACATAAATAGAATAAAATGTAATTACTGCCATTATCAACGCACAAATATAAAAAACAACTAGGTAAAATCGTCTAGAAAGCAATTCATCCCTTTCGACGGTCAAAATCATTATATAAAATCGTTAAAATATCACATATATAAAATATATTTTCAAAAAGATTAAAGGGTTAGAGTCCTACTATAAATAATAATATATGCTTTAAAAATCATATACAAATTTCAAATGTTTTTATAATTTTGTAAAGATCATTTTCTGTTACCAAAGGATGAACTGGTAATGATAAAGCATGATGCCAAGCCCAGATAGTATTCGGTAAAACATCATCATCAGACTGGGATTCTAAACTATTATAATAAGGAGTTTTATGTACTGGCGGATCATAGTATACTACGGCACTTATACCCTCCTTAATAAGATGGTTTTTAACCAGTTCTCTCTTATCTTTATCTTTAAAACCAACAGTAAATAAATACCAATTAAATTTTTTATCTATAGTTTCCTGGGGTAAATTAATAATAGAATGTATTTGTTCATATTTTTTTAATCCGTTTGATAAAATATTTGCATTATTTCGCCTAATATTTAGCATTTTATCTAGTTTTTTCATTTGAATTTTCCCAATACCAGCACTTAATTCAGGCAATCTTAAATTTAGACCAAATAATGTAGTATCATATCCATGTATCATGCCATGATTTCGGATCATTTTTAATTTTTCAGCAAAATCATCATTATTAGTAGCAATAGCTCCTCCTTCTCCCGTTGTAATCACTTTACTTGCATAAAAACTAAAACAACCTATATCACTCAAGGTTCCGGTTTGTTTTTGAAAATAAGTAGATCCTAACGATTGGCAGGCATCCTCTATAACATATATAGAATGCGCTCTTGCTATATCATTAATTTCATTCATATTGGAAGGATGACCGTAAAGATGAACAGGAATTATGGCCTTGGTGTTTTTACTAATCTTCTTTTTCACATCAAGAATATCAATAGTATAATCTTGTTTGTTGATATCTACGAAAATTGGTTTAGCTCCCGTAGCCATTACAGAATTGGCAGTAGCAACAAAAGTAAAAGAAGGCAACATAACTTCGTCTCCTTGTTTTATACCAATAGATAACAAAGATGCATGAAGTGCGGAAGTACCAGAATTAACAGCAATTACATGTTTAACATCAACGTACGATTGTAAAATATTTTCAAATTCTTGAACTCGTTTCCCTCCATCGTTAGCAGGAGAAGTTAATACATTTTCTTCAAGTATATTTAATATCTCTTGTTTTTCTTCATCACCTAGCCAAGGTTTATTTATAGGGAGCATTTCTCTTGTTATAAGAATTATCACATATAAAAATTAGTAAATACAGGAAATTGGCTCTGTTGACTTGAAAAATATTTTATTTTAAATGTTGATTATAATGGCAAAATAAATTGTTTACCTGATTTTATCCAAATTAACAGACATCATTGAAAAATAATTGTAGAGAAAAAACTAGTTGATAAATTAAAAAGATTGATAAAATCATCAAGTTAACAGCTGTGTAAACACAAAGGTATATTCTATTGTAAAATATTGTGATTGTTTCTCTGACATGATTTTTATTAGATATATTCGTCCACTTGCTGATTGATCGTCATAGTTAAGAGTGGCAATTTAAAGATATTAGGATATCTAAACAAACACCACATTATCTTACAGGAAAACATAGAATACAATTTACAGAATTGTTAATAGTCATATAAATACATATAATCTTTAATGTAGGCAGAATGTGCTTGTTTAGATTTGGTAATTATTAAAACTAGAGAATATTAAAAAATACAACAATAATTTGCAGATGAAAACAAGCAGTATTATTAGTTTACAGAAGAACATATAGCATTCTTTATATACTGTTAACAGAGCCAGAAAATTAGAAGTTTAAGTTATACAGTATTTGAATTTAAGGAAAAAGCAAATATTCCGTTTTCAATTATAATAAAATATTTAGATAAAAAGAGGGCAGAATCTGAGAACATAGTATACTTTATATCCATTTCACTGGTTTTTATCAAGAAATACAATAGATCTCGCAAAATTAGACGCCTATCAAAATTTGAGGCTATCGATGAAATTATGTAATTTACATTTTAATTTACTGATTACGATCAAAATGTATTCTATTATTAGAAATTTTTCTAATGGTCCTATTTTGCAAGAGATCTAATATATAAAATCAATACCAGGAGTATTAAAAGAACTCGAGCAACAAAGTGATAAATGATAAGATACAAGGAGAACACAGCCAGAAAGTTGTTTCACATAAAAGATAATAATCTGAATTTTTTATTCAGAAATGAAAATCAACTCAAATTCGGTTGTGAATTAAAATGGCCCGACTGGATAACAGACATCCAGTTCGAAAATAAGGAAATATGTAGGGTGGAATAAGCAGATCAAAAAAAGAAATATACTATATTTTTGTGACGTTAAGAGAAAGATTTCTATCCAATACATCAAAAGAAAATGAGAAACCACCAGTTACTATTTGTGGTGGAGATATAGTACATATTATACATATACATACTAGTAATGTTATATTATCCTTGAAACTAAAACATCATATTTAATTTGTCCTCATGCAAAAGAAGAATTATCATATAAAAGACAATTTGACATATTAAGGATAGAAATAGAAAAATTTTAAGACAATCATATAGAAATTTTTGATCTAAAGCCAACAAATATTTTAGTTTGATGTTCATTTTCATTATTTTCAAAAACAAATTATCATTTGCAAATTTAATGATAATACAGACTTGCTAGTATAATAGGCAAATTTCAATTAAACGAGTATCAAAATATAATAGAGGGGAAAATAATAAGTAATTTTAGTGCAGATGTGGCAGAGTGGTCATCCTAAGTTAAAAATACTAGGACTACAATATTGCGTCGGCCTTGAGGTAACGCCAAGGTGGATTAAAAGTAAGCCGATTCGCCGTATGGCGAGCAGGAGTTCAAATCTCCTCATCTGCGCTAAATAATTTTTGTTTAGATTTATTTTCTACATTTTTTGAATGTAACTCTGTGATTTGTCTCTCTAATTTTTCAAGAACAGATTTAAAGGCTTTTAATGGATCATAATCATCAGAGTGTGTATGAATTACTTGGTTTTTTGTAATTAGTCGGGTCCTAATTGAACAAAGTGTTTTATGTTTCTCAAAATATATTACAACAGATTGTATATTGTCCAGTTTTCCTTCTATTTTTTTAATATATTTCTCCATTTTTTGAGCTATTTCGTTACGAATGTTTTCGTCATCAAAATTTGCTGTATAAACTATAGAATCAGTTTTTTTTGAAATAGATGATTCCAATATATCTTTGGAGGTAATAATACCTACAGGTTTATCATTAGATATAATTATTAACTCATCACTATTTTTAAAACTATCAACCATATTTTTAACAAATGAACCGCTTTCAATAGTGAAAGCATTTTTCATTATATCTTTTATGAGAACAGAGCCAGATTTTTCTTTAGATCCAGGAGCAGGAGCGTGCGAATCTTTTTCATTCGGAATTGAGGTAATTTTTAATATATCAAGTAAAGAGATAACGCCAACAACTAGATGTTTATCATTTACAACAGGTAACCTAGAAATATTATTTTTCCTCATTAAACTTAATGCATTATCTAAATTAGAATTTTCATCTATAACTATAGGGTTAGACATTATATCATTGACTTTTAAATTTTCGAGTTCAACATTCAACACAAGATCTTTATCAATAACTAGACCAATAAATTCTTCATTCTCTACAACAGGAAGTCCAGTTTTTCCAGTATTTATCATAAAATTAATACATATTTGCAAATCATCATTTGGTTTTAAAATATGAGCACCATTGGATGTAAAATGTTTTATTTTTGATGAAGGTTGAAAATGAGTATTAATAAAATCCTTATAATATATCATTCCATAATATTTGTCATTTAAATCAACAACTGGAATTTGTTTGATGGAATGGATATACATTAAATTAATAGCCTTTGAGACGGAATCCTCTAATGAAAGAGTGGGGACTTCTTTTCGTATCAAGTTTACTTTATTAATCACTATAAAGTAGTATTTTATAATAACTTAAAATCCTTTTGCAATTTATAGAACAGTATGAAAAAAGCCACCGCAATAATTATAGGAATTATAATAATAGGGATAAGCATAATAACAATAAAGAATACTCCCTCTGATACTACAATATTATTACCCAGCCCATTTACTGAAAAAAAAGAATCGCCATTAAAGACATTGTCAGATAAACTCGATTTTCCTACAAGCATAGGTGTTTTGCCTGATGGTAGAATACTAGTTGCAGAACAAAAAGGAAATATAACATTTCTTAATAACAATGGAACGGTATTAAACAAATACAAACTAAATGATAATTATTTTAATGAAGGTGCAGGTCTTTTAGGTTTAACTATTTCTCCAAAATTTGATAAGAATAGTTATTTTTATATTTATTATACATACAAAAACAATGATAAAATATTTAATAAAATAGTAAGACTACAAGAAAAAAACAATACAATAATTGATAAAAAAACAGTAATGGACAGGATTCCAGCTTCCCAGTTGCATAATGGCGGAGTATTAAAATTTGGTCCGGATGGAAAATTATATGTAACAGTTGGAGATAATACAATCTCAGAATCTGCCCAGAACCTTTCAAGCTTAAGAGGTAAAGTTCTTAGAATTAATGATGATGGGACAATTCCTCATGATAATCCCTTTAAGAATTCAGCGATTTATTCATATGGACATAGAAATGGAGTTGGTTTAGCATGGGATTTTAATAATAAAATATTATATGAAAGTGAGGCTGGAGCAACAGGAAATGATGAGATCAACATAATTAAACCAGGGCAGAACTATGGTTGGCCTGTCGAACAATGCGGGAATTTGGAAAAAAGTCGATTTACACAGCCAGAATTTTGCTTTACACCTTCGATTTATCCGTCAGGGATGACAATCAGCAATTCTACCAAGCTTGGTTATGAGGGCAAATTAATAGTTGCCACGTTAAACGGCGAGCATTTAAGAATAATTGATCCTAAATCTAAAGAACAATCAATAATATTAACAGGATTTGGAAAATTAAAAGATGTGACAGAAGATAAGGGAGGATCATTGTATATAATAACAGGAAATAAGGATTTTTATCAAAACACAGGATCGGATAAACTTTTAAAAATAATTAAAAATGACTAATTTAAAAGAAAAAAAATTTAGAAATATGAATCAGAAAGAAAGACTAGAATATATTAAAAAGAAAACAAAGATTGATGATAAGGAAATTCTATTATTTAATGATACTTCAATTTTTAAATTCGAAGATATAAATAAGATGATAGAAAATGCAGTTGGAGTTTTTCAAATACCTTTAGGAATAGCAAACAATTTTGTTATTAACGATAAAGAATATTTAATACCGATGGCAATTGAAGAGCCTTCTGTAATAGCAGCAGCAAGCAATGCCGCAAAAATAGCTAAGGAAGCAGGCGGATTTAAAGCTAAAGCAGATAAATCAATTATGATAGGACAGATTCAATTAGTTTCTTTAGATGATAATCATAACATAAACATAGATAAATCAATAAAAAAAATCATAAAAAACAAATTAGAATTAATAAAACTTGCAAATACCAAAAGTAAATTTGCTCAATGTGTGGACATACATATAAGGCAACTTTATGATGAAAGCATTAATAACCTTGGGTCGATGATAATAATAGAAATTTTTGTAGATACAAAAGACGCAATGGGAGCAAATGTTATAAACACAATGTGTGAAGCTGTTGCACCAAAAATAGAATCGTTAACAGAAGGTCAAGTAATACTAAAGATATTATCAAATTATGCAACAAAACGTTTGGTAAAATGCAAAGGAGTTTTTCCGAAAGCATTAATTGGCGGAGATAAAGTTCTGAAAAGAATTTTATTTTCCTACGCGTTTGCTTATTCTGATGTTTACAGAGCAGTAACCCACAATAAAGGAATTATGAATGGAATCGACAGTGTAGCAATAGCTACTGGACAGGATTTTAGGGCGATCGAAGCAGGATGTCATGCATATGCTTGTAAAGATGGTCAATATAGATCATTAACTAAATGGTATCAAAATTCAGAGGGGGACCTGGTAGGCGAAATAGAGATACCTCTCGCAGTTGGAATAATTGGAGGAATTACAAATATACATCCACTTGTAAAGACCTGTTTAAAAATACTTGATATTACAAGTTCACAAGAACTAGCAATGATAATAGCTGCGGCAGGATTAGCACAGAATTTTTCAGCAATTAGAGCTCTATCTGATGAAGGAATTCAAAAAGGACACATGAAACTCCACTCTAAAAATATTGCAAAAATAGCAGGAGCTTTAAATGATCAAATTGAAAGGATTGCCCAGCAAATGATTAATGAAGAAAATATTTCTGTATCAAGAGCTAGAGAAATTATAGAGAGCATAAATAAAACAAATAAACAACACAATAATTACTTTATTTAGCATAGGTAACAAATATGGCGGGTATTGTAAAATTTGTAGTGCCCAAAGGCACTATGGAAGAGGCTACATTTAAAATTATAGAGCAAGCATGGCAAGGAAGAGTCAGTGGAAGAGGTAGAACATATAGAGTTAAAATATCTGATCCAGACATAGAAGTTAAAATTTTAAGACCACAGGAAATTCCTACCTATGTTCAAGAAAGATTTCATGATGTCGGAATAACAGGTAAAGATTGGATAAAGGAAACAGATGCAGATATCAAAGTATTGCTTGATTTAGAGTATGGCAAAGTTAAGCAAGTTATTGCGATTCCAGAATCTTTTGAATTTAATAATCTGGATGAAATGATTGCACATTTTGCTGAGAACAATAAATTATTACGATTTTCAACAGAATATCTTAAATCAGCTTCTAAATATATAAAATCAACACAAAGTTATAAAAAATATTATGGGGAACTAGAACCTACAATAATTACCCCATGGTTCAGAATAGGAAATAATAAGAATGTAGAAATATTTTTATCGTTTGGGGCAACAGAAGCCAAACCTCCAGAAGATGTAGAGGCAATTTTTGATATTACAGAAACTGGTACTACGTTGACTCAAAATAATTTAAAGATTATAGACGAGGTAATGGAATCCACTGCAGTATTTATTGCAAATAAAGAATCATTAAAAGATCCCATAAAAAAGGAGAAAATATCAGACATGATTGTACTATTAAGAGGTGTAGTAGAAGCTAGAAAGAAACTGCATATATTTGTGAATGTAAATAAAGAAAATCTTGAAAAGTTATTAAAGATTCTTCCATCTTTGAAGGGTCCAACAGTAAGCAACTTAAGTGAGGAGGGATGGTACAGCGTTAACACAATAATAAACAAACAAGATTATATAAGACTAATTCCGCATATTAGAAAACTCGCACAAGGTTTAGTCACATTAGAACCAAGTCAAATTTTATCATTAGAAAATATTATTATAGACGATGAAGTTGAAAATTGATAAATATAATTAATATCAAAGAACCAATAAAAGATGCTAATGAATTAAGAGAAAAAGCATGGAATAAAGATATATCAACTCCTACAAAAAACATAATAGCAATTATTGATGAAATCAAAAAAGACGGGGATGCGGCTTTATTAAAGTTTATCGACAAATTCGACTCTGTAAAACTGGACTCTTTCATTGTTACAAAAGACGAGGTAAAAGAAGCATATGAAAATGTAACTTTGGATCAAATAAAAACTATAAAATATATGAAATCGAAGTTAGAGAAAAGCGAACAAGCTATAATAAATAGCCTTAAAAATATCAACATAGACTCGGACGATATAAAAATAAATAAAAAGGTAGTACCAATTTCTAGAATAGGTTGCTATATTCCTGGCGGAAAAGCCAGATATCCAAGTACTGTTGTAATGTGTACAATACCAGCAAAAGTGGCAGGAGCAAAACAAATAGTAGCCATATCACCACCAATGAAAAATGGTAAGATCGACCCATTCACTTTGGTTGCTGCAGATATATGTGGAGTGGATGAATTTTATAAGATTGGAGGAGCACACGGAATTGCAGCATTGGCATATGGTACAAAAACTATTAAAAAGGTAGATAAAATTGTAGGCCCTGGAGGTGTATATGTTTCAGTTGCCAAATCAATAGTATCAAAAGATATAGCAATTGATATGATAGCCGGGCCAACAGAACTATTAATTTATGCAAATGAAAAATCCGATCCTCGAATTATTGCATTAGATTTAATTTCCCAAGCAGAACACAGTGAAGACACTTTATGTGGAGTAGTAACGAGTTCAAAATCGATTGCAAAAGAAATAACCGAAGAAACAGATAAAATTATTAATTTTGGTAATATAGCCAGAAAGGAAATAGTAAAAAAAAGTTTAGATCAAAATGGTTTTATTGCTATATGTGATGGCAATGAAAAAATAATAGAATTCATTAATGAATTTGCTCCTGAACACCTTGAAATATTTGACAATAACGAAATAGAAATTATAAAAGGAATAAATAGTGCAGGTTTAATATTAGTAGGAAATTATACACCATCATCAGCGAGTGATTATTGTTTAGGTTCAAATCATGTACTGCCAACATATAAATTTGCAAAATCTAGATCTTCGCTATCTGTTTTAGATTTTGTTAAAATAATTAATACTATAGAGATAGACAAGGAAACACTTGAACAAATTTCACCAATGCTAAAAGAAATTACTTTGATGGAAGGACTATCCAATCACTATGAAGCAGCTAATGGAAGAATAAACAATGGACTGGATAAGTAAAGAATTATCTCGTATAAAAGATCATAGTCCCTATAAAAGACCCCGAAAACAACAAGACTATTATAAATTAGATTCTAATGAAAATATAGTATTAGATAAAAGATTCATCAGGGCTATAGCATTAAAATCCATTAATGACAATGATTTTAGAGAATACCCGCTAGAGCATTTTGAATTATTGTTTAATAAAATAGCAAAATATGCAAACCTAGACACAAAAAATGTAGGTATAGGAAGTGGGTCGGATCAAATAATGGATCTTTTATTATCAACCATTTGTAAAGAAAAAAGCGCTATTACAATTAACCCCACTTTTTCCTATTTCATAGATAGATGTAATATGTATAAAATACCGGTCAAATTAATTAATTTATCAACTTTAGATAATTCTCTGGATTTTGAATCTTTCATTAACGAATCAAAAAATAAAGATATAATTTATCTTGCATCTCCAAACAATCCGACAGGTAACCAATTTAAAATCGAAGATGTAATCAATTTGATTGAAGTTTCAAAAAACAAGTTAATAATTATAGATGAAGCATATGTTGAATTTTCCGATTATTCTTTATCAAATCTTGTAAATAAACATAACAACTTGATAATAATGAGAACGTTTTCAAAGGCATTTGGTTTGGCTGGTGCAAGAATTGGATATATTTTAGCTCATGAAGAAATTATAAATATTTTCAACCAATACATACAACTACCATATCCATTGAGTAGTTTTTCCATGCAATTAGCAATAGAAGCACTTGAAAATATCAAAATGACTAAAAGAAGTATAGAAATTATAAAACAAGAAAGAAATACAGTGTATAATAAAATAAATCAATTAAACAATATAAAAATATATGGTTCTGATGCTAATTTCTTTTTCTTTCAAACATTCGATTATTTTAATAAAATAAGGGAGATACTATTCCAAGAAAAAATATTAATTAAAGATTTTGGAGATATAGGAAATTATAAAGGAGCGATGAGAGCAACAATAGGGACAAAAGAGATGAATGACAAATTGGTATTGGCATTAGAAAAAGCTACAAAATAATACATTCCAATAAATTAAATTTTTGGCAATTTTATTTAGAAACAATAATAATTAATTTTTAGAGCAATCAAATCCAACCTATCCATATATTTAAGCAATCTCATCATCATTATCATTATCATTAGTATTTACAATCAACCTAGTTTGAGAATTGGTTACTAAATCATTTGATATATAAGAGGTATCCAATATTTTTCTAATTTTTTCAGCCCTCATGTTACCTAAACCCGGTACTCGAGCAAGCTCTGCTATTGATGCATTTAATACGTTTTTAGGCGAATGAAATTTGTCTAATAAGCGCGTAGCCAATTTTGTGCCTATTCCAGGCAATGATGTAAGTACATATAATTGTTGAATATAAAATGGATTTGACTTTTTTATTTTTTTTAAAAGAGGACCATCGTTTTTATTCTTTGAAGGATTGGATGCTAAATGTATCAATAGTTCAGCAGTATAATATATTGAAGGTGTGTATAAAATAGGTATCCGAAATTCAAGTGCTATTTTTATTAAGGTATCATAGGCTACCTGTATTTTATCCACGATTACTTTAGAATCAAGGTCCATTTTTTCTCTTTTATCCAGATCTGTAATATTACCCTCTATAATGATAAAAGGTTTTGAATAATGATTGATTAGATCCGAGCATTGTATAAATAGACGTCCATCATAAACAGAATTTATTAAATCATGAATTGTCTTTCTTTCAACTATAGTTTCCGATGATACAATATAATCCCCAACCGCAAGTTGTTCATAATCTACAAATACTCCCATCATTCTAAGCAAGTCAGGTACTTGACTATTTTTTTCTCGTTCATCAACAACGATACGAATAGTCAATGATATAGTAATTGAATATATTCTTAATTAAGATTAAGAAAAAATAAAATGTTACCTAAAAAAATGGAGAAATAACAGAGACATCATTATTTTGGTGGTAGTGAATGCGATGGCGATGATGATGATGGATTAAAGGCATTATTGCCAGAAGATCCAGATTGCGCCATTTGTACCATTTGATTAATTTTATTTTCAACTTCTTTTAAGTTTTCTTTAACCCTTGATTCTTGTTTGCCTAATACAACAATCCTAGTATTGGATAACTCTTTTTTTTCATCTAAATCTTTTATTAAGTCATCACGATTGGATTTTACTAATAACGGACCAGCAAGTTTATAGACAGTATCATCAGAAGTTGTTTTTTTTAATTCATCCAAAGCTCTTTCTGTTTCAACTTTTTCTATTTCTACTTGTTGTTTTTGCATCATTATTGCTTGGAGATTTTGTTGTAACTGTTGCAGTCTAGCAAGTTGTTCTTTTAGCCATGGAGGAAGCTCTTGTTCGCTCATTGTATATACAAGTATTAAATAAATACCAAGATAAAAATTGTTATGATAGGATTAACTATTGGTATAAATAGTGGTGTACACAAGATCGATTATTTTTAAATATGATAAAATAGAAGCACGAAATTTAGATTGATCATTGCCAGAAATACATAAAACTATATAGCATTCATCCATGATAGAAATATTTACATGAGTGTCAAAATTTGGAGAAGAATAAATATCACCTTTTATAGCAACATAAATAGCATTTAATAATTTTTTAAAACGATCCTTATTCTCTAAAGAATCATTTTTTGAATGTATATCTAATTCATTGAAAAAAATACAGAAATTAGCCTTGTAATTTTCCAAGGTTTATATCGTACGCTCCTCCTGCAACTTTATATTCACATTTATTACATTTCCATATTCCAATTGCTATTCTTCGAAATTTTAACGAGGTACAGCTAGGGCATCTTCTTTTTTGTTTTAATGTTCTATAGACTTTACCGTATCTTTTTCTTACAGTAGCACCAAATTTTACACCAAGACCTTTTAATGCTGTAGTCCCTTTTCTTCTCTTAGCCAGTTCCATTCAACCCCTTTATTCTAGAGCGTATTTCCTCTCCTTTATTTCTTGCTATTTCTACAGAACGAAGTATCTGGTTTACTGAGAATGGACCGGTATATCCTTTTTGTAATGCAACTAAATCGCCTTCGGATTGTGTAGTGATGGTTATTCGTGCGTCCATACATGCTTCTTCCTCCATAGTAGGGTCGAGTAAAACTGAATCACCTATTCTAACAGCTGTTACAGAAACAGGGATAGTTGTTATTGGAGGGGGCATAATGCTGCCCGTATCTATTACCCTATCATTTTCGACTACAAAAATTGGTAATTTACAAGTTAATAAAGCAGCAACTACGGCATAAGAAGTAGCATCTAACAGGTTACCATCACTATTAATAATACTACAATCAACAAAAATAGTATAAACTATTTTACCAGGGATCAATGCTAATTTATCTAAATCAAGCATTTTAGATTCCCTTACTCCTCTATCAACAACTCTTGATAATTCGATTGCTTCTTCATCAGGAGGTCCAGGTTCTACATGAGACGAAGCTGTGGGCAATACCTCTGCAGACATTATCAGAGCACCTTTATTTTCCAATCCTTCAAATGGTTCTCCGGTTTCTACTTTGACACCAGCCAAGACTTCTGTATTGCCTAATTTTACTTTTGCAGAACCATTAGCTTTGTCAATAATACCTATTTCTATTTCTAAATCTCTATAAGATTCAAAATTACGACCATCTAACCGTTTTCCTCTCGATAGAGCTTCTATCATTTGTTGTTTACGCAATTGTTCAACTATTATTGTAGAACGTTTTGATGAGCTCATACTTCTTCCTTCAACTCCACTTCATCACCAAAATATTTTTTCATTAGTGCTTCTTTTTGTATTTCATATACCAATTTACAACCATGAATTGCTTTATTCAAACACTCACTAAATTGTGTCGGAGATAACCTTCCATCAAGCTGAAGTAAAGTGATTTGATCCGCATTGGATAAATATGCAACCGGCATATCTGCATCGCCTTCTTTGTCTTCCTGGTCATTTATATCTAATACAATATTATCCCCTAAACGCCCAGCTGCACATGCAGATACTAAATCACGCATATTTATTCCTGCATCGGCCAAGGCTACAGATGCTGCATTTATACCCGCACATCTTGATCCACCGTCTGCTTGTAAAACTTCCACAAATACATCAATAACTGCACGAGGATAATCACTTAATATCAACGATGGTTCCAAAGACTCTCGTATTACTTTTGATATTTCTACCTCCCTTCTTGAAGGGGCAGGATTTTTTCGAGTATCGGTTGAAAAAGGTGACATATGATATCTGCATCTCAAAACACAACGGTCTGGAAGAGCCATATGTTTTGGATGTACTTCTCGTGGTCCATAAACAGCAACGATTATTTTATTTTTTCCAAATTCAATAAAAGCTGATCCATCAGCATTCTTAACAACACCTACAGTAATTTTAATCTGTCTTAGATCATCAATACCCCGATTATCAGATCGCTTTCCATTTTCATCTATTAACATTAATTCTCTCAATTTTTACACATCTTCATCTTTGGATTCTTTTTTTTCTTTGTGATCGGTATTAGTCAAATTATTAGAAATATCATTTTCAGAATTTTCCACAGGATTTTGTAAAGTATTTGCAAAATTCATATTTGATAGATCTTGTGGTTGTTGTGTTGGTTCGGATGTTGAAGGTTGTGGTTGTTGTGTTGGTGATTGTGGTTGTTGTATTTGTGGTTCGGATGTTGAAGGTTGTGGTTGTTGTGTTGGTGATTGTGGTTGTTGTATTTGTGGTTCGGATGTTGAAGGTTGTGGTTG